>VGMB01000125.1 GCA_016866585.1 Chlamydiota bacterium | reverse complement strand
CTTAAAGTCCCTTGATTAGCTCTCATATTATACGCCTGCAACGAGCTATGCTCCCAAAAACTTCTTACTGCATTGACAGACTCATGAAACCATGGATCAGTAAGATGACACTCTGTGAGATTAAAAACCCGTCCCTTGCCGCCAGTCATGATAAGACCTAAAAACTTCTCCCCTGCTTTATTTTGAGAGAACGTATACTCCATTTTATTGCGATAAAGCCATGGATCAGAACATTCCAAAATAGGATGCAGGGTGGTCTTATCTGAAAAGTATGGAAGAAATAGACTTTCTATGAAGGAATATTTATACTCAAGCTGCTTATAATAAGACATTTGCTGCCAACTACATCCTCCGCAATAAGTCGCATGTGCGCAGCGAAGATCGACCCTGTCTTTAGAGGGAGATATTACTTTGGGTAGATATCCGAAGAAAACTCCACAATGCTTTCTACCTACTTCTGTCTCGACAACATCCCCCGGAATGGTATGAGGAATTTCCACCTTACTTAAAGTAGAAGCTTCCGATTTTCTTCCGAGACCAACTCCATACCCCTGGGAATTAAACTTATCGACAGTAACTGTTATTTTTGTAAATGGCGTTTTTGACATAGGGAGAAAGAGTATTCTTTTTTCTCACCAATTGCAAGTAATAACTTATATACAGGTCATTCTCAAAAGAAATCTATTTTCTCTTTTTTATTCTCTTAGCAAGCTGCTTTTCCGAATCTAGGGTTTCTTTTCTATACATCTTTGAAATTTTTCCGAATAGAATAGAGTTAACCCTCACCCTTTGCACAGCGGTTTTATTTCCTAAGCTACCTTTTTCTAGGTCTTTTGTAATATCGGAAATCAACTTCTGCATGATCTGTATTGTTTCTTCAAGCTTCATAAGAGCCCAATAAATTAAACTAGATATTCCCTGTTTACATAGAATATTTTTTTTTATTGAGCAATTGCTTAAAAATGCATATGTCTAAAATCAAATACCAGACTCTGTAATATATCCTTTTATAGCCTCAGATCGGACGGTGTTATCAAAATCCATACCCTTCCTTCTCAAAAAGCCATACTCTCCGATCTTATACGGAAGTTTTTCATCAGTTGATAATTTAAGTATTTCATAAGCCTTTCCAAAAACGCGATTTTTAACATTTGTCGGCAAATCTTTAAACTTTTTTATGGCCTTATCAAACGTACCATCTTGAAAATCTTGTGCTATCGATAACATTAACGTTTTTCTTGAACTTGCAGAAACCTCATAATGTACTACCTCCTCAGCAGCTGCTGAAGACTGATTGAAAGCTAATCTTGCATATACTGGTAAATGATCCGAAGGCTCCTGAGATGTTGATAAATTTGCTGGATCTCCATATACCCCTGCCTCTACTACGGAAATTTCTTTAGTAAAGATGTAATCTATTCTATCTTTTTTAAATTCAGCGCCTGGACAAGCTTGCTGTCTAAAAAGCACAAAACTAACGTCATCGCAGTTCATTTCTTGATGAGAATCCCTAAATCCCAAATTTTTAATATGAGACACCATTCTATCGTTTGGAGAGATATTGAAATCGCCACAAATGACACATGGAATTGTTTTACTACTGAGATACCCTGCTAGACTTTGTATTTCATTTTCTTGTTTGCTTGGGTCTTTATTATTATAAATAATGTGGGTGTTAACAAACTGAAAAACCTTTTGTGATGTTATGTGCGTAAGATCTATAATCTGAGCCATGCGTCCTGTATTATCATCAAAATATAAATCTTCATGACGCTCGAATACAAACACATCTTTTTTGTAAAAAAGACAGCAACCCTCTTCTTCTCCATTATTTCGAGAAGTATTGATACCTAAATAACCAGCCTTTTGCATTTCTTGGCTTATATCATTAAATCTTTCAACTTCTTGCATACAGACTACATCAGCAGCTAGAGATGCAATTTTTGCCACAAGAGCATCCCTTCTTTGAAGCCACTGAGGAGAGCCTGGAGGAGCCTCTTTAAAGCAAGGCTTGTTGACATGTGCATAGTGAGGGACTAAAATATTATAAGAAACAATTGAAAAGTGTTCTGAAACCATAATTAACCTGTTTTTTTACATATAGCATAAACAACAAATACAAAGGTTAATTAAAAAGATGATAAATTTAGCTTAAAGATTAGGCTTATATAATGCTTGACCTTCCCTCTGATTACGAATTATATCTTTCATGGCAGGGGTTGTAAAATTTAAACTATCCTTAGCTGATTTAAGTTGATCTTCTGTCTGCGAGCTTATTAGGATGAGGTATTTAGGTAAATCTGAACCTACCAATACCCTCCAAACTCTATAAATAGTTCCGTTTAGTTCTAATTTTGTGTCATTAGCCAAGGAAGCCAAGTGATCTTCAAAAATATTTTGATTACCTGGAGTGATTCCGTAAGATAAAAAGTACAGATAAGGAAATTTATCCCATGCATCAATATTCATCTGAGAGACCCTAGAACAGCTTGATAAATAAGTATGGAGACTACTTACAGTGAAATTAGTGACCGATCTTAGCGATTGCCTTATCTGAACCTGATCTTTATTCTGAGTTAAGTTAAATTCTTCCTTTTTAGAAAAAAAATCACCTAAATCTGAAAAATTTTCCATCGGCACGAAAAACATATATTGAGAGTCATTCGAAGCCTGTAACGAATAAAAATTCCAAGAATGTTTTTTAGTACGCCATAGCCCACCACCACCTAAAAAATTTTTGAAACCATCTCTCCAATTCTTCTCTAAAGTTTCATAAGCGTCTTTCTTTCCGAATTTTACGAAAACTTCTTCGATCAACCAGAGTGATTTTTCTTCTTTGTTTGTAGCTCCTGCATAAGTTGCTGCAAGCAAGAATGAAAGTACAAATGCATGAATTTTCTTCATAAAACCACCCCGTTTTTCTAGCTTCTTGATATCGAATTTTAATTTTTTTATCCAAGAATATAGTGATATAATTTTTTTGAAGCTTTTACTTGTCGACAAGCAAAATACGTTTTTGATAAAATTGTCATCGTTTGTTGCTTTTGACTTTGTCCAGCATGCGGTTTCCTGATTTTTGGCTTCCGGTTGGAGAAAAGAACCTTAAGACAACTGGCACCAATTTTTACATGGAGTAATTGATTTATGACCCAAAACAAAAAACTGTATGTAGGGAGCCTTCCTTACAGCCTCACCGAAGAACAACTCAAAGATGTTTTCGTTCCTTACGGTACAGTACTATCTGTCCGCATCGTGACAGATAAATTTACAGGCAAATCCAAAGGGTTTGGCTTCGTTGAAATGGAAACACAAGACTCTGCTCAAAAAGCCATCGACGCAGTTCATGGTTCAGATATTGGCGGAAGAACACTCGTTGTTAATGTAGCACATCCTGAACAAAAAAGAACAGGCGGCGGATTTCAAAACTCCGATCGTAAAAGAGGAAGCTGGCAAAAAACTTACTAAACATTAATTTGTTTGTTTAGTTTCTCATCTTTAAAACCACTAAAGTTTCTTTAGTGGTTTTTTTATCTTATAAAAAACTATAAAAACATCCTTTTTTAGATCTTCTTAAAAAATCACTTACCTCAAAATTATCTATGGATGTGGTAAAAAAATTATTTAAACGAACTTTAGCAAAATATATTTCTTCTTTTCTTTAAGCAAAAAATGGATCACTACTTAAGGTGTTTTCAAAGTGAGAAAATGCCTGTATCGCTCCCATCTCTCCTATAATACGTGCATTTTCTTCGATTGGGAAATCGGGATCAATAAGCCTTACAACATCTTCAGACACTATCTCCTTTCTCATCTCTTCGGCTTTTGTTACTTCACTACTAGAAGATTTTAGTGAATCAATGATTGTTGATGTTGCTCCTGCAGCACCTATGATAGCACCAGTTACACCTATAATAGCTGTTGCTCCAACAACTACAGCGGTTCTAATTAAAATCTCTTTTTTGTGTTTCTTAATAAAGTGCCCAACTTGCTTGAGCTTTTTTTTCAGCCAACCACCACACAGATATCCTTCTATTAAGCCTGCAGAGCAATTAGGGATGAGGATAAACTGTACATCGTTATAATCTGCATGGCGTACTCCCATCCAATGTCAAATGCATCCATAAGATCCAAAATACTTTCATTAAGTACGCGTTCAGCCTCGATGTCTCCAGGAACAACACGAAGCCATGCCAGCGTAATAATCCAGTGGTAAATAGAATCAAAGTTGCTTGTATTGCATTTATACTCAAGACTGCCGTCTTCAATTCGTTTAATATAATCTAATACCTCATCAAAGGTGATGAGCTTGGTTTCATTAAAGGGATCAGCATGTGATTGCGTTGGCAAGTAAGAGTCATGACAGAAAGTAGAAAGTGGTGAACAAAAAAATACAGGGATTAGCAAAAATGCTACAAGGCGAGAAAAAAAATCTGAAAATTTCATACAGCGCCGTCCAATTAAAATTTGCGGAAGGCTAAATCTTTTATTAAAAAAAAATCAATTTTTTTAAAAATCTATCATAACTGATGACCGATAAATTAAAAAACTCACCCTGCGTAAAAGCAATAAAAAGAATTTGGTAAAGCTTTGCTTAATGAAAAGATCCTCATTTTTTTTAGAGGGAAAAACCAATCATGAACAAGAATATTTTAGACGTCAATTCTGATTACCTAATTACTCAATGATGTTAAATGTTCCAGCCAGTCACGAAAAAATCACTCGTTATTTAAATAACACAGAGTTTTTTTTTAAAGATCTAAGAGAACTACAAAAAATGGTGGTGCGTTAAAAACTTGAATCCAGCATTTCACTAAATAGTATGTATGCGTTAAAAATCTTGTTTAAACATAATAATCTATAACTTTTGTACTTCATCTTGTCGACATAAGTATAATTCACTCTGCCTTCTGTAACAATATTGCCAGCTATAGCTGCTCCAGAATGAATACCTAATCTTGAATGAGCGGAAAACTATTAAGTATTCTTAGATAGATTAGGATTTAAATATTTTAAACTTTAAGGCATCCATACATACCGTCTCCTCTTGAACTATAAACCAATGAAGGAGCATTAAAAACGCTAGAGGTAAAATATCAGGCTATCCAAGGAGAAGATTAAAAGAAATTATCCATGCAGTCATAAAAAGCTTTAGGTGGGAGCTTAAATCTAGTCTAAAATTATAGAAATATGATCATGTAGCTAATTGTAAGTGTATAAGAGAAAAAAAGCTGGGAGTAGAAAAGAAAAAACCCTTTTAAGGAGACCTTAAAAGGGTGAAAAGAAACCCT
>VGMB01000124.1 GCA_016866585.1 Chlamydiota bacterium | reverse complement strand
GAGGATCTAGAAATCCAGCATCTAAAGAAACTATTGAGTCCAATCTTCATTATCTCAAAATGGAGGGTAAGGATGTTTTTAAGCATGCTGTAAGAAGGATGGAATCATCTTCTAAAGAATGTTTAGATAGGGTCAATTTAGAAGAAAAAGACTTAAGTTGGCTGGTTCCTCATCAAGCTAATGTTCGTATCATAGAAGCTATTGCAAAAAGGTTTCAGGTGCCTTTAGAAAGAGTCTTTATGACGATCGAAAAATATGGAAATACCTCGGCATCCTCTTTAGGAATTGCATTAGATGAGCTCTTAAAACAAAAAGAAGTTGTCTATGGTGAGAATATTCTTCTTACGGCATTCGGTGCAGGATTGACTTGGGGTTCATCTATTCTTACAAAGGAAAAAGCTAGTGGATAAAAAAATTGCTTTTATTTTCCCTGGACAGGGTGCTCAATATGTTGGGATGGGTAAAGATTTTTACGACACCTATCCAGTTGCTAAAGAAGTTTTTGATAGAGCAGATCAGGTTCTAGGTTGTAAATTTTCTGATTTGATTTTTCAAGGTCCTAAAGAAGAGTTAACTTTAACAAAAAATAGTCAGCTCGCGATATTTATCGTAAGTTACGCGATACATGAGGTAGTGAAACAGCACGCTCCTGATATGACTCCTTACGTTTGTGCAGGACTTAGCTTAGGGGAGTACACAGCTCTTGCAACTTCAGGTAAGATTTCTTTCGAAGATTGTTTACTACTAGTAAAACATCGAGCTCAATTTATGAACGATGCTTGTGAATCTCATCCTGGATCTATGTCTGTTGTATTAGGTATACAAGAAGATCAAGTTAGTAGCATTTTATCTGAGATCACTGATCATCGAGTGGGGATAGCTAATTTAAATTGCCCTGGTCAAATAGTTATAGCAGGAACACTTCAAGGTCTTGAAGTGGCGTCGGAGTTACTTAAAAATAATGGAGCAAAAAGGATACTTCCTTTAGATGTATCTGGAGCATTTCATAGCCCGCTTATGAAAGAGGCTCAAGAAAGATTGACCCCTAATTTGCAATCTGTAGTTCTTAAAGAAACTTCTATTCAGATTGTGATGAATACTGTCGGTGATTTTGTTTGTGCAACACAAGATATAAGAAATCAACTCATAGAGCAGGTTACCCAGCCTGTCCGTTGGGAGAAGGGAATTCACAGCATGGTAGCCTCAGGCGTTGATCTTTTTATAGAGATCGGCTGCGGAAAGACTCTAGCTGGTATGAATAAAAGAATAGGAGTTTCTTTCCCAACTCTTAGTATAGAAAAAATTGAAGATTTACAAGTTTTACTTAAGGATAGTTTAACATGCAGTTGCTAAAAGATAAAAAAGCGCTTATCACTGGCGGAACAGCTGGTATTGGTAAAGATATAGCTTTAACCTTTGCAAAACAAGGCGCAAATGTTGTTATATTTGGTACAAATGAAGAAAGAGCAGTTGAGGTAGTTAAAGAGCTTGAAAGTGTAAAAATTTTTCCAGAGCAATCTTTCATGTATCAGATCGTTAATGTATCATGTAAAACTTCTGTTGATGATTCTATTCAAAAAATATTAAATCAGTGGGGCAGTCTTGACGTCTTGGTAAATAATGCAGGTATAACAAGAGATACCCTTCTTATGAAGATGTCAGAAAGGGATTGGGATGATGTAATTGATATTAATTTAAAATCAGTTTACAATCTGTGTCAATCTTTAGTTCGCCCGATGTTAAAAGCTCGTAGCGGTAAAATCATTAATATATCTTCTGTAGTAGGATTGACGGGAAATGCCGGACAGGTTAATTATTCTGCTTCTAAATCTGGGATGATTGGTTTTACTAAGGCTTTAGCTCAAGAGCTTGCCACTAGGGGTATTTGCGTGAATTGCATTGCGCCTGGTTTTATCCAAACAAAGATGACCGATGTGTTAACAGACCAGCAAAAAGATGTTATACTAAAGAAGATTCCGATGGGTCGTTTGGGAAGTACTGATGATATTGCTAATGCTGCAGTGTTTTTAGCTAGCCCTTACTCCAGTTACATCACGGGTCAAGTTTTGACCGTTGATGGTGGAATGGTGATGTAAATTTTTTATAAACCTATAAGGAAATCATATGTCCATAGAAAAAGAAGTAATTGATATTGTTGTGGAGCAATTGGGAGTAGACGCTGCCGATGTATCTCCATCAAAATCATTCGTTGAGGATTTAAATGCTGATTCTCTAGATCTTACAGAGCTCATCATGACATTTGAAGAGCGTTTTGGTTTTGAAATTTCAGAAGAAGAAGCTGAAAAACTCAAGACTGTAGGAGATGTTATAGCCTACATTACAAAGAAAAAAGGCTAGTCTTTTTAAGGGTAAGGCATTTATAGCTTTACCCTTTTCTTATCTCTCTAAATTTTTGCATAGAACTTAATAGCTGCTAGATTTAACGTCGACCCATATTTCATGGATCATTTGTTGACTCATTACTTCTTCAATAAAATGATATTTATCGAATTGTTCTCCTGTTGCTTGTATAAATTTTTCAGCTGCAGGATCAATTTCAAGATCTTTAATTGAGTGTAAGGTTGATGGAAAAAATCCATATTTCTGGAATTGGGATACTACGGACTCGTGTCTAAATAAGTAATTAATAAACTGATAGGTTGTATCTTCGTTTTTGGTTGCTGCGGGTATCGCTATATTTTCTATTGCGATAAAGGTCCCTTCTTTAGGTGTTACAAAAGAAACGAAAGGAAATTGCCTCATCGTTTTCCATATATAAGAGCTAGAAGCTACAACGACAGGACAATTTCCTGTGGCAAGGAAATAATCTCCACGAAAGTTTGCATAAGCTTCAACCCAGTTTTTTTGGTCTATCAATAAATTCTTAATATCTTCAGATTGTGCTTTGTTTACAGGATTAGGGTTTCCGTTTAAATAAAAGCTTGCAAAAGACATGGCTTCTATTGGATCGTTAGTCATGGAAATTTTGTAATCAATTGAGTTTTTATCGAATATTAGTTTCCAGCTTGGATCGAATTTTTTGTCTGCAAAGTATCTTTTATCGATTCCAAATCCAAAAAGTTCCCATTCTAGTGGTATAGAAAACTTGTTTGTTGGATCAAAATTATGTCCTAGTAAATTTGTGTTAATCTCATTCCAAAATGCAAGTTTATCTTTTTTGATAGGCTTTAGAAGATTGTCTTGTATCAACATGTTAACAGCGTAATCTGAGGGTATGATGAGATCGTAACCCTCTCCGCGTGTTGCTTTCATTTTAACGATAAGTTCTTCGTTAGACGCATAGTAGCTCATTCTTACTTTGATGCCTGTTTCTTTCTCAAATTTTGAGATGATTTCAGGATCTAGGATGTCTCCCCAGGCGAATATGTTGATCGTTTTTGATTCTGATGAGATAACTGGGAGTTTTGGAAGGTAGAGGGCTCCCATTATCACTGATGTCCATCCCAAGATGACAGAAGTCCTAAAGATATATTTTCTCACTACACGATCCTCGTTCTTGTTTTGATCGAAAAGTATAAAACTGCAAACAGTGTACTAAGTCCCAAAAGCACTGCAGAAAGTGCGTTTACAACAGGAGATACTCCTGATCTTAGCATGGACATAATGTAAAGAGATATAGTCTGCGATGTGCTTCCAGCGCAAAAGTAAGCTAAGATAAAATCGTCAAATGAAATGATAAATACAAGCAGTCCTGTTGAAATTAGGGAAGGTCTAAGAAGGGGAAGTGTCACTTTGAAAAATGTTTGTATTGGAGAAGCGCCGAGCACGAGGGATGCTTCTGTCAGTTTTGGATCAAGCTCCAAGAATTTTGCATATACGATAGGTACAACAAAGCCTAGACCAAGCACTGTATGGGAAAGTATAAGTGTCGGTATTCCTAAAGGTATAGACATAAGCGTAAAAAACCCAAGAAGACTTACTGCAAGTACAGTTTCAGGTATAACAACATTACCGTAAAATAAAGAGAGAAATTTTCCGATTCTACCTCCTTGAGCAGCATAGAAAATAAGAAATATCCCCATCAAAGCGGATATTAGGGTTGAGCTTGCTGCGACAAGCATAGAATTGGTAAAAGATTGCCAAAGATGTGCTGAATGAAAGAGTTCTTTGTACCATTTTAAAGAGAATTCCTTCCAGGGAGCGGGAAAGCTTTCTGAATTAAATGAAAAGACCAAAAGAACGATGATAGGCAAATATAAAAAAAGGTAGGTTGCTATTATCAAAGTATTTGAGCTGAATCTGGCTAAATTAAATTCTTTTTTCATTTCTGCGCTTAGGGAGTATAATTTTGTTCAATAGGTAATATAGTCCGCATGCACTGAGTAAAAGACAGACACATGCCACAACTGTAAATGCTGCCCCAAGTGATCCGGTTTGATCACCTAGGATATAGTGAGATACTACGCTTCCCACAAACATATACTTGTCTCCCCCCATAAGCTCTGGAATAGCAAATTCACCAAAGGAAGGTATGCAGACAAGAAAAAAACCAGCGCGAATTCCACCAAGCGTCAGTGGTAACATTACTCGTCTAAATGTCTGTGTCCATGTAGCACCAAGGTCTAAAGATGCTTCTATAAGCTTGTAGTCAAATCTTTCAAGAGATGAATATATAGGTAGAACCATGAAGGGAAGGTAATAATAAACCATCATGATCATAATAGAAAATAAGGAGTTTAAAAAATGAATAGGCTCTTGGATGAAACCAAGATGCATTAAAATTGTGTTTACCAGCCCTTCCTTTTCAAGCACAAAAAACCAAGCGTATACATGCAAAAGAAAGTTTGTCCAGAAGGGTATAATAAGAAGGAATAAAAGAAGGTTCTTATATTTTTTTCCTCTTATAGCCATGAAGTAGGCTAGCGGATAACCTATCAATAGACAAAAAATAGAAGTGGATATTCCCAGCAGCATAGAAGAAAATATCACTTTCATAAATGTTGGAGAAAGGAATGTTGCTATTTTTTGGAATGTAAGCCCTTGTATTTCTCCTAAATCTGAAATGTTTAAAAAACTTGAGACTACAATAATTAACAGAGGGAAATAAAAAAAAAGCACTTGCCATAACATAGCGGGAGCGCCGAATGTAAATGGCATGTCTGAATTGGTTTTTCTTGAAAATAGTTTGATTTTCATTTTTCTAAAAGCACCACATTTTCTTTTTGCCAGTATAAGAACACTTCGTTGTCATAATCGATTACCTGTTGAGGAAAGTGTTCTTCGTTCTGTTCGAATACTTGCAGTTTGATTCCGTTTTTTAAAAGAAC
>VGMB01000123.1 GCA_016866585.1 Chlamydiota bacterium | reverse complement strand
TTGCCCTCAAACTGCATATTAGGATCTTCGTTGAGGTAGACTATAGTTTTAAGTTCGCCCCCATTCTGATAGGATTGTATGATAGGCAGATCAACATCAGGTATGTAAAAGCTGGCAAATATTGGGTCGACTTGGTTTATGGTAACAAGGGATGGAGTCTCTCCTATGGAGATAAAGTTTCCTACGTCGATCTGTTTTTTTCCTGCTATGCCTGAAATTGGAGAGTATATTGTGGTGTATTCTAAGTTTAGCTTTGCTGTATCCACATCAGCTTTAGCGATTTGGACATCACATTTTTTTTGCACAACATTCGTTAAATACTCATCATATTTAAGTTGGGCTACATATTCTTCTTGCAGAAGTTTTGCGAATCGAACGGCGATGTCTTCGGCATACTTCAAGGCTGCATAGGAGCTTGCAAGAGATGCTTGCGCTTTATCTAGGGTGGCTCTATATGGTCTTGAATCGATTGTAAATAGTACTTCTCCTTGTTTCACCTCCGATCCCTCTTCGAAATACATACCAGTCAGTTGTCCTGCGATCTGAGACTGCACGTCGACGGTCTTGTAAGCCTCCATGTAGCCTGGGTATGTTTTATACAAAGGAACAGTCTTTACCACCGGATCTGTCAGTGTTACAAGAGGCTGAAAGGAAAAGTGGGGTTTTTGCTGCTTGGAGCAGCTTGCAGAAAAGAACATAGTCAGAGCTATACATGGTATTAAGACTTTCATTGTAATTCCTCTTTAATGAACGATGGTGGAGTAGACGCTCCTAAAGCATAAGTTAAGTTGGCAAGAGACTCGAACCAGTTTTTTAAGCTCTGGGCATATGTAGCTCTTGCATCAGCTAGGTAGTTTTGTGCTGAAATAACAGTAAGTACATCGACAACTCCAGATTTGTATTCTGCAAGAGCTACCTGGTACTGTTGATCAGCGGAGGTTAGGTATTTTTTAGAAAAACCAAGAGCATTGAAGGAGACAATCATAAAATTACGAGCATCGGTCACCTGCTGAACAAGAACAAGTTCGATATCTTTGAGGTTTGCTTCGGAAAGATCTCTTTGAGCTTGAGCTTGTTTTATGTTGTTCCTGTAGTAGTATCCTGAAAATAAGGGTACAGATAGATTGAAATAGCTCACATAGTCATACTTGTCATTTACCCCACCTGAAAAATATGTCTTTCCAAAATCTAAATTGTAGATAAATTCCGGGAGAACTTCTCTTTGGGCTTTTTTAACTAAAAGCTCTTTGCTGCGAAGATCTGCTCCTTGAGCTAGAAAATCAGGTCTACTTTGCATAGCATATACTAGGAGATTTTCAAGTGAAGGAATATCTTCTTCTTTTGGATTAGCATCGGAAATCATTTCTATGTTTACGGGTAGATTTGCAGGAAGTCCCATATCTTTGAGTAGTTTTGAGGTGCTCATGACTACGTTTTGCTGCTGCTCTACGTTGGATATCTGAAATTGAAAAAGTGTGGTCTGTGCTTGCAATACATCGGATATACTGACTGTTCCTGCAGTAAGTCCAACCTGAGCGGCATCAAGGGTCGTCATCCCGGTGATCACATTGGCCTGCGTAGCATCAAGCAATTGCCTTTGATAGATGGCATCGTAATAATCAGAGGATAGTATTTGAACAACGTCTTGTATTGTCCTGTTGTGCATAAAATCAGCAAAGAACATGGCTTGCCTTGCTGCATTGGCAGCAGCGCTATTCTTTCCAAAATCAAATAGCGTGTAGGTGAGCTGCAGTTGTGGATCCCATTGGTTAAAAGTCTCAATGAACACTGCACCTGTAGAGACTCCTTGGCTGACTGTGCCAGATCCTGTTCCCGTATCGGCGCCTGTAGCGCTGCCACCAGCAGAAAATGCAGTGCTATAGGATGCAGCCCGTGTCCTGAAAAACTCGTACATGAGTTTAACTGAAGGAAGCGCTGAGCTTTGTGTTTGGCCATAGGTGGCTGCAGCAAACTTGGCTTGCGCCCACGTTTGCTGGGTGGCGGTATTGTTAGATAGCCCTATATTTATGATCTCAGCTAGAGAAAGATCATCATTTTCTGTTGGCACTACAGTATCAAGCTGTACTTGCGTTTTGATGAGCTTAGATCGTTTAGTAGGCGTCCAGTAGTCAGATTGAGAATCCGGAGTGTAGTCAGCACTCCATGGTTGAACGATAGCTTTGTTCATGTAGCAGCCACTACATAAAAGAAGCAGAGTGCAGTAAGAGGTGAGTTTTATCTGTTTGTACATGCGTTCCTAACTCTTTAATCTCAACTCGAAGGGAGTCTAAAAAAAATTTAAATCAGAAACGCAGTATACCTATTGCAGCTTTTTGGTCAAAATTTCATTTACAATTGTTGGAGAAGCTTTACCTTTACATAGTTTCATCACTTGTCCTATAAGGAAGGCAAACGCTTTAGTTTTTCCTGCTTTATAGTCGGCGATAGACTGAGCATTCTCTGATAGAACTTGGTCTATTAGAGCTTCTATCGATGATGTGTCTTGTAAAGGTTGATAGTCAGGGTTTTCTTTAACAATATCTCTACAGTCTTTTGAAGGAGTCACGATCATATCATCTGCAACACTTTTGGCTATTTTACCTGTGATGGTGCCATCTTCGATCATATTTACAAGATGGGCAACATTCTCGGGTTTTATCCCGAACTGCTCTAGCGTCTTGCCGGAATCTTTGATCCTTCCTGTGAACTCAACAATGAGCCAGTTGCAAAGGTTCTTTGCACTCTTGCATGTTTTAAGAGCTTCTTCGAAGTAAAAACACATGTTTTTGTCGTTTATTAGCGTGGCTGCTGATGCCTGCGGTAGGCCGAGTGATTCCGTGTATCTCTTATTTCTTTCATGAGGAAGCTCTGGAAGGTGAGCTTTTACCTGCTCTATGTAAGACTCAGTGAGGACTATAGGGACTAGGTCGGGTTCTGGGAAGTACCTGTAGTCTTCAGCTTCTTCCTTGTAGCGCATAAGCACCGTTTCCTTTTTTTCTAGGTCGAAACGATACGTGCCGCTGCGGAGGAGCTTTTTTGGGTCTTCATGAGGGTGCTCAGAATAAAGCCTTATCTGTCTTTTTATCTCCGACTCTATAGCCATTTCCATGTTATGGAAAGAGTTCATGTTTTTAATTTCTATTTTATTGCGAAATCCTTTTTCCGTTTTCAAACGGACAGAGATATTCGCATCAAAACGAAGACAGCCCTCTTCCATATTACAGTCAGAAGCGTCGATATATTCCATGATAGACTTAAGAGCCGTTGCATAGGCAACCGCATCTTTTGCAGAGTGGATGCAAGGTTCCGAGACAACTTCTATCAAAGGAACACCGGCACGATTATAGTCGACACCTGCAAATGTGCTGAAGTGCTTTAACATACCGGCATCATCTTCTATATGAGCGCGATTGACTGGAAAGATTTTCGTCGTTCCTTCCACATCAGCAACGATGCTACCACCAAGGATGATAGGATGATCAAATTGGGTTATCTGGTAGTTTCTTGGACTGTCCGGATAGAAATAGGATTTTCTATCAAACTTGCTGAAACGGGATATATTAGCCTTTATCGCAAGACCAAATTGCACCGCTTTTTTTACAGCTTCTTTATTGAGAACTGGAAGTGATCCAGGTTGTCCTGTGCATACATCTGTTATGTTTGTGTTTGGTTCATCTCCGAAACGATTTGGCGCGTGGCTAAAGAGTTTGGATTTTGTGTTTAGCTGTACGTGCACCTCTAGGCCAATTACTGGCTCCCACAAATCGTAGTCTATTTCTTTCATTTGGAAACCTCATTGTCGAAGTAAGAAGGTATTATTTTGCCATGTCCTGTCGCTTGTTCGTAGGAGTGGGCTGCGCATAGGACTTCTTTATCATGAAGCTGAGGCCCTATAATTTGGATACCAAGCGGCATGTTGTTTTTATTGAACCCGGAAGGAACGCTGATAGCAGGAGCTCCGATTAGGTTAGCAGCAATGGTGTATATATCCTGTAGATACATCTGAAGAGGATCCTGGATCTCACCAATTGTAAATGCCGGTATAGGCGAGGTTGGCATAAGAACTAAAGAACACATAGAAAAGGCCTCTTTGAATTTTTGGACCATGAGAGTTCTTACTTGCTGGGCCTTTTTGTAATAGGCATCTTTAAATCCGGAAGATAGAACGTAGGTACCAAGGAGAATACGATTTTTGACTTCAGGACCAAATCCCTCTTGCCGAGAAAATTCGTAGACTTCTTCAAGATTTGTCGCTTTTTGTGATCTAACACCATACCTGATACCATCGAAGCGAGCTAGGTTGGCAGATGCCTCTGCAGTGGCTAGCACGTAGTATACCGCTATCGAATATTTTAAGATGTCTAAGTCGATGTTGACTATGTCTGCTCCGAGGCTTTTGAACACTTCAACAGCTTGGTTGAAGTTGTTCTTGGATTCTTCACTAAGTTTTTCTAAGAAGTGCCATGGTACTCCAATTTTTTTCCCTTTCAATGATGCCGTTTGTAGACATGATAAATAATCAGGTGCATCTTGGTGGATGTTTGTCGAATCGTAAGGACAGCTCTTACTGATGGTTTGCATGATGAGAGCTGTGTCTGCAACGGTAGTAGAGAAAGGTCCTATTTGGTCTAAGGAAGAGGCAAAAGCAACAAGACCATAGCGAGATACCCTACCATATGTTGGCTTGAATCCGACGATACCCGTAAATGCCGCCGGTTGGCGTATCGATCCACCTGTATCGCTTCCCAAGGAGAGGGGACAGAGTCTTGCTGCCACGGCTGCTGCTGACCCACCGGATGATCCTCCTGGGGTGCATGTAAGGTTCCATGGGTTTTTTGTCTTTTTAAAAGCAGAATTTTCAGTGGAGGATCCCATTGCAAACTCATCAAGATTTGTTTTTCCTATGATAAGAGCGTCTTCTTCTTCCAAAAATTTACAAACAGAAGCATCAAAAACAGCCTTATAATTGGTTAAGAATTTAGAAGCACATGTCGTAATTGTGTCTTTAATATTTATATTGTCCTTGATGGCCACAGGTATAGCTGCCATAGAGCCTACTTTCTGCCCACTTTTTTTCTTGGCATCGAGCTCTTTAGCTTTGCGCAGCATTTTGTCTGCATGGATATCTAGAAATGACCCTACATCTGCGTCGTATTTTTCTATACGGTTAAGGGTGTGTTTAGCTATTTGCTCTGCGGAGATTTCTCCCTTAACAAATAGGTCTTTTAGTTCTATGGCAGATAATTTGTGCATGCAGTAACCTTATGAATTTGTCGTTTTAATGATGGTCGGAACCTTTATCATGCCGCCGACGTGCGATGGTGAATTTGAGAGAAAGGTGTCTCTTGAAAGGGTCTGTCCTACTTCATCTTCCCTCATGACATTAGTCATGGTTTCA
>VGMB01000122.1 GCA_016866585.1 Chlamydiota bacterium | reverse complement strand
ATAGATATAACTTTAAACTAAATTAATTTGAATTAATCTGCAAGGATGTAAGAATAAGATGTTTTAATTTTTTTCTAATTCCGAAATTCTTTTTTCAAGGGAAATAATTTTTTTTACGTATTCATCTATTTTTCTTAAATGGACTTGTTGTCGATTGTATTCTGCTAGGGGCATTACGGGAGCGCCGGCATATTTCCCAGGCTCTGTCATGTTTTTACTGACACCACCTCGCGTTGCAATCATGACCCTATCACAGATTTCTATATGCCCAACGATACCAGCTTGACCTCCGATAACAACATTTCTTCCCGTTTTGGAAGATCCTGCTATCCCAGTTTGAGATACAATGATGTTGCTTGGGCCTATCTGTACGTTGTGAGCTATCTGCACTAGGTTGTCTATTTTTGTGTTTTGACTGATCTTTGTTGACTTGAAGCGAGCACGATCAATCGTGGTGTGCGAGCCTATTTCAACATCATCTTCTATGACAACATTACCAAGCTGTTCTAACTTACTGTGGTGTCCTTTAGCATCTGTAGTAAACCCAAATCCGCAGGAACCAACGGTTACGGATGGCTGCAGTATAACTTTGTTACCAATCTCTGACTTTTCTCTAATGACAACATGGGGATAAATTAGGCATTCTTCACCAATTACCGATCCAGAGCAGATGCATACATGAGCCATGATCCGTGTTTTGTCTCCCACAGTGCAGTTTTGATCTATGACAGCGTATGGACCTATTTCTACATTAGCGCCGATTTTAGCTGTTGGGTGTATTACTGCTGTTGGGTGGATGCCTAAAAATCCGCTCTTGTTGTTTTCGTCGACTAGGAATAATTCGATTATGGTTTGGAACGTCCGGGAAGGATTATCTGATATAAGATAGTTCTTCCCGGGCTCAGGAGTTACTAAGGGGCTAATACAAATAACACCCGCTTTAGAGTTTCTTATTAGATCTTGATATCTAGGGTTAGCTAAAAATGAAGCATCACATTCTTCGGCATATTCGAGTGAATCGACGCCTAAGATTATGTGATTTTCGTCTCCAGTAAATGTACTTGCAGTTATTTGAGCAAGCTCTTTAATACTGTACTTTCTAGTTTTTCCCTGCGTCATCAATGCTCCTTATTACTTATTGCGCGGACTGAGCTGGATTAGCTTTGTTTTTTTTAGCTTCGATCTCGTAGTTCTTGTCCATCTCTGCTATAACTAAATTAGTTATGTCCATGTTGGGATTGTAAAAGAAGCAAGCGTCCTTATTTACGATCATGTGGATTTTCTTATCTTTTGCAACTTTTTCTGAGGCTGTGTTAATCGTAGCACCTATTACTTGCATAATCTTCATATTTGCTTGATTTAGCACTTGGTAATACTGGTTTTGTGTTCTCATGAGTTCTTCGTTCAAATTGCGAATTTTGTTCTTTAGCTCATCTTCAGCTTCAGGAGATAGACCATCCATGTAATCTGCATCGTTGAACTTTGCTGCAAGTTCATTTAATTGTTTTTCAGTTTCCTCAAGATGGCTCGCCATTTGATTTTTTAAGTTATCAAAAGATGCTTGCTCATCTTTACCCATTTTAGAGTCTGTTATACATGTAGTAAAGTTGACGATACCAAAACTATTGTTATCAGCAAATGCTGTAGAGCTAAAAGTTAAAGCTATTGCTGCAATCGATGCTTTCATAAAATTTTTTTTCATGATCATGTCTCCTTATAATTAAAATTGTCCGCCCATTGAGAAGAAGAATCTTCGTACTTCACTTCGGGTATCTGGATTCACAGGGAATCCCATACCTAGAACTATTGGAACTCTATTCATAAGTTCAAGCCTTGCTCCAAAGCCATAACTTAAACGGAATGTATCGATACTGAATTTTTTATCAGAAATAGAACCAGCATCAGCAAATATAAAAAGATCGAGTATACGCACTACTTCATGTAGATACTCAAAAGAGATCAGTCCCGAGGAAAGACCTCCTGTTGGATCTCCATTTGCGTAGTGTGGACCTAAGTCAAATGCCTTATATCCTCTGACTGTGTTCTCGCCGCCCATAAAAAATCTTTCACTTAAAGGGATGTCTTTAAATGCAGGCGTTTTCAGTACCGGTTGAATAAATCTGAAGTCAAATCTGTACTTCATGATTCCATTCTTCCATAGAGGAGTATAGAAGGAATTAAGATAACCATATCTCAAGAAAGTAATCTGTCCTAACATACCTGCGTATTCCGCTTCCAAAAGAGATCTAAATCCGCGGTGTGGTTTGTATGCACTGTCTGTGGAATCAAACGAAACGTTTGATGATATTGCAGACAAATAACCATCGGCGGTTGCAGTCTTTTTTTCTTCAGGTGTAGGATCGCTCACATTAACGATGGCGTCTTTGATTCTATATTTAAGTCCAAATGACCAAAAAGGAGCAAATGGATACGATGCAAATACAGATCCGCCGTACGTTTTAATATTATAGTCATTAGCTTGCAAAGAGCTTGTTGTCTGATTTACATCAAAACCTATTCTCCAAAGAGTATCTCTAAAATACGGAGTCATCCATGATGCAAGGTAAGATGTCTGTTTAGCACCAACGCTAATTTTAGCATGAGCATATTCTCCACCACCTCTTAATGCAGATAAACCTTTGGAGAATACCTGACCTATACCTAGGTAGTTGAAGTTGCTTTCTGCGAGGTCAAGACCTCCAAATAAACTATCAGCAGAGCTAAAACCGAAGAATAAACTAATGTTACCAGTAGTTGTCTCTTCCACTTCTATGTAAACATCTCTGTAGTTCTCTCCTAGAAGTTGGTCATCTTGCGTTCTTACAGAATAGACGTTGACGTTCTTAAAATACCCTATGTTTTGTAGTTTTCTTTCAGTGGCTTTCAGTCTCGCTGAATCAAACATTTCTCCAGGGACAAGAAGTGATTCCCTCAAGATGACATTCGATTCTGTTTGGGTGTTACCAAGAACATGAATAAGACCGATTTTGTACTGTTCGCCTTCGTATATTTTAAATTCAACGTTATAGATAGGTTGGTTAGCCACTAGCTTAGTTTCGTATTGAACGTTTGTTTCGATGTATCCTTTGCGTCCGTAGAGGTCTTTTATATTTTGTGTGGTTATACGAAGTTGCTCAGGAGAATAAATATCTTGTGGACGAGCGGTAAACACGGGCTCAATTTGTTCGTCAGTGAAAATTTCGTTACCCGAAAATGTTACCTTGCCAAAATGGTATACAGGACCTCTATCTGCATTGATTTCTATGATGATTTTTTCTTTATTAGCAGACTCTTTGATTTTTATGTAGACCTTGGCATCTGCATAACCTTTATTTTGCAGGTAGTTTAGGATAGTTACTTGATCCTGTTCTAATGCTTCTTCGTTATAAGATCCTTGGCCTGATACCCAACTTGTTAAAAGATTGTATTTTTTAGTGTAGATCATGTTGAGAAGTTCAGATTTTTCACTAGCAGTGAAACCATTAAATGCAATGTTTTGTATTTTACCTGATCTACCTTCCTTAATAAGGATTGTTACGTCAACTTCGTTGGTCTTTTTATCAAGGGATACTTTGTATTGTAGTTGTGACTCGAAATAGCCTTTTTTAATGTAATATTCTTTAACTTTATTGAATGACTTGTTGAATTCTTGCCTGTTGTAGGTGCTTCCGTTCTTAATTCCTAATTCTTTCTGTAGTGTTTTTGTCTTAACATTAGTGTTTCCGTCCCATTTGATAGTTCTTATAGTGGGTCTTGGCCAAACTTTGATAGTTATGTATAACTGTTGATTTTGTGTTTGTATGTTTGGCTCAACTCTATCATAGTCTGCTGCTAATGTTTTAAGATCGTCATCAAAAGTAGATTGTGAGAACGGGTCTCCTGCTTTTGTTTTTAATTTATTGAGAATAGGCTTTGGATCAAAAGTTGCATTCGGCGCAAGCTGTTCTGGTACAATTTCTACTCTAGCTACTCGTGTGTTTTCATATGCTTGTTGCGAAATATTACTAGCTGCAAGTTGTGAAAGGCTTGGGGTTGCGGTAAACAGTATTAATGAAGAGAGGAGGATAAATTGATTATTCATGAGCCTGTTCGCAGTTAAATTGTTCCGGTTTTGTTTCTTTTAATTTTTTTATGAGTAAAAGTATGCAGTGAAAATCACATTCTCATTGATCGCGACATGATATAGAATTAAATGGAATTTATGCAACAAATGTGCAAAACGATTTGATTTCTTTTTTTGAAATTTTTTTTAAGTCATTAGAAAGTTTGACGTCCAAGTAAAGCTTTAGCCAGTGTTCCTCCATCGACAAAATCGAGGGAGCTTCCCATCGGCATTCCCATTGCCGGTCTAGAGATCGTGACTCCCCAATGTTGCATTTGCTCTCTTAAAAAGAGTGCCGTCGCGTCTCCTTCAAGGGTTGAGTCTAGGGCTAAGATAATATCTTTTGTTCCGTGTTTTTCAATCCTTAGCTTGATTTTTTCCACTTGCAGGTCTTGAGGTGTTTTACCGTCAAGAGGGGAGAGGAGTCCCCCGATTACATGGTACATCCCTTTGTAAACGTGGGTTTCTTCTATCGGATACACGTCTTTTGCTGAGCTGATAATACAAATTGTATGAGGATCCCGGCAGCTTGGATTGCAAAACGAACACTCTTCATCTTCGGTTAGACATCCACACTCAGCGCAAGGTTGTATTTTAATTTTTAATAGACTTGTAATTCTAGAAAATTCTTGAAGTTGATTCTCGTTCCATTGCAAAAGATGGAATGCGTAGCGCTCAGCTGTTTTAAATCCAACGCCAGGAATTTTTTTGAATAAGGCGATTAAAGTATTTAGTGTAGAAGGATATTTGCTCATTATTCTTGATTTTTTTGTTTATTTTAAAATTTACCTGATTTTCTTAATTTATTGAAGTCGCGAATTGTGTAAATATTTCTTTACCTCTGTTTTCGTGCAAAATAGTGCTTTTGTTATTTGCCGATCTAATGTAAAATTTATAGAGTTAATTGTATTAAATTTTAGTTTTAAGGATAACTCATGTCTCTAAAGGCTAGGATCATTGGAACAGGTTCATACCTCCCTTCAAGGGTGCTTACGAACCAAGACCTTGAGAAAATGGTAGACACATCTGACGAATGGATTGTCACTAGAACAGGAATGAAAGAAAGACGGATTGCAGCGCATGATGAGTTTACGTCAGACATGGGCTATCAAGCTGCTATTAGGGCTATGGAGGATGCTAAGATCGATGGGTCAGAGATCGACATGATACTTGTAGCCACATTAACTCCCGATTATGTTTTTCCAAGTACAGCTTGTTTATTGCAATCAAAGTTAAATGCAACAAAGGCAGCTGCACTCGATGTTCAAGCTGCATGCACCGGGTATATTTATGGTGTTGCTCTTGCCAAGGCTCTTGTTGAGTCCAGAATGTACAACAATATACTTGTTGTAGCTTCTGA
>VGMB01000121.1 GCA_016866585.1 Chlamydiota bacterium | reverse complement strand
TTGATTCTGAGATAAGCATAAACGCAGCACTTACCAACCTGCCGACTAGAGGTCTAGACCAGGTAGCTGCACTCATTAATCCTTCTCTTAAGAACTCTCTCGAAAAAACCCTTGGCGGTAATCTAAACCTAGACCTATCAGGACAGATATCGAGAACCAAGGCAAGTCTTAACTTCAACATATCTTCAGATAAAGTGCAGGGAAAACTGTCAACGCTTTCTGATGGAAATGTTGTGACGATAAACGAACCAGGCTATCTAGCATTCAAAACGGATGCTGATACATTACGTTCTTTTTGGCGCAACCTACCTAAATCCATACAAGGGCCTGTGACTGGCAAGGTCACATTAAGCCTCTTTGAACTACCCATCAAGAGCACCGGAATAAACATTAATGACCTTAAAATGGACGCAATTTTAAACATAGATCCTGTGACAATCGCGGGCTATGATAGCGCACCGATAGTGGCTGGTCCTATGATGCTCAACCTAGATTCGCGCTCAATAGATAACGGCTCGAACATAAAAATAAGCTGTCCGGTATCGCAAGGATCGCAACAAGGGATGATCAAAGCAGAAGGCAACTCAAAGATATTTTTCTTCCCACACAGGCAGCTTAACTTAAACATGGATATGACAAATATCCCCTCTAAGTTGCTATCTAACCTTGCAGATAGGGATGTTTTCTCTGCAGCACTGGGAAATTCAATCAACGCTCAGCTATCCTTTAGCCTATATAAAGAAATTTATAATATACAAGCATCCATCGATAGCACATATCTGAAAATAAAAAATGCCAAGCTTGTTTACAAAGATGAGCTTATACTTCAAGAACCTCTATCGGCATCATTGCAACTGACGGAAGAACTATATCAATTTCTTCATCCAAGACAACAAGTTGCTTTATCTCACCCTGTGGACATCACTATGGCTGTCAAAGAGCTTTCTATACCTAACCTAGCAGACCCACAAGACATAAATCTTAAGATAACTCTCAAGACACCAAAACTAGATCTTATAAGAAATAAAACTTTCCCTATAAGCTTTAATAACATCGAAATTGACCTAGATATAGCGACCCTGTCAAGCCTTATATGCAATATAAACACTTCTCACTTTTCAGCACATGTAGACGGATCGATAGACTTTAAATCCAAGATCTTCACTCCTAAGAGTAACACTAAACTTTCTATTCTTCTAGATAACAACCTACTTGGCATGGTAATGCCGGACAGCAATAGAGTATATCTGACACAACCTGCGAAACTCCAGATTGAATTTATCGGGCAAAAGCTCCCTATTGACTTTGAAATGATCTCAAAAACAAACCTACAAACAAAGGTCTATGCCAATACCATCAACATCCAGAATAAGATGGGAACACGCAAAGCGCAGCTACAAAGCCTAAAAGGCAACATAGACTATTCCGGCGTTGACAGTACAATAGACTCGAAAATATCGCTACTGCTTCAAAGTAATTCCAGCATCTGCTCTATAGACGTTAATGCTAAAGCAGAATCGCTGTTTAAAGGCAATTCATTCTCTTTTGAAAGAGCTGTGCTATCTGGAAACATGAACATACAAAACATGCCAGTGGACCTACTTCAGATTGGAGCAATAGGCCCTTCACTTACTAAAATTTTAGGTACAACTGTCGATATCAAATCACAATTCACATTTGCAGAGCCTAAAAAGGCTGCGCAGCTGTCTGTGACAAGCTCCAACCTTTCACTCAATGGCAGCTTGCTTGCACAAAATGGCATACTCCAGATCACATCAGGGCCGATGCAAGCAATGCTAACTGTAACACCGGAAAGCTACCTAGAGATTGACAAGTTACTGAGCAGAGATACGACTCCACCCCCTTTCAGCCTGACAGAGAGTACCGTTTTCTCGACAAGTATCACAGATCTAAAGTTACCCTTATCTGCTAGCAGCTGTCCAAGTGCCGCTGGTGCGGGGTGCTTGACCTTGGGCTCTAAGGATACAAAGATCTCGGCTGTAATACAAAATGAGTCTTTGTCATTTACTGATAACAAGAAAAAAAAATCCATCTCTATGAAGAACTCTAAAGTAAGCTTAGAGAAGCAACCTGGAGACAGTCCTCTTAAGATGACAATATCAACTGAGACATCCGGAACCAGGTTTAAAGGGACAGACCTGAATGGAACAATCAATATCCAGGCATCACTCTCAGGTCTTTATGACAGCGCAAATAAAGTAGACCTATCTAAAATATCCACAAATATCACTGCAACGATCAACAAAGTGCCCTCTAGCGTTTTTGATTTTTTCGCCTCGACGCTAGGCAATCACTCTGAGTCATTTACAGCTCTTTTTGGCCAGAGCATAACAGCGGTGGCCTCTGCCAACCTCCAGAATGCCACAGGTCCAGTAAAGGTTAATATTAATACGATCAATACACGCGCATCGCTCTCTGGCATGATGAATAGTGGTTCCTTAACGCTCAAAGAGCCTATATATGCACAGGTTACGATGACGCCTGAGCTAAGTAAGTTTTTGCTTGGTGAAGTAAACCCCCTATCAATCACAGAGATCCGCTCTACAAACCCAATCACGATAGAGATACAACCTCAAGGGTTTGTTCTGCCTGTGATAGACTTCTCTTTCAAAAAGATCAATATACCCTACGCAAGGCTTGAGCTTGGCCAGATCTCCTGTAAGAATGAAGGAAACTTAAACCTAGCTCTTTCACTTCTTAAATCGGTACAGCTGACCCAAAATCAACACCTCAACCTTTGGTTTACTCCTATAGACTTCAGCTTGCGCCAGGGAACCATCGACGTAGACAGGGCCGATATCCTAGTGGCTGAGACTTTCGACATAGCGCTGTGGGGACAGATATACCCCCTTAAAGACAACGTCGACATGGTCCTTGGACTAACGGCGGACTGCCTAGCCAGGGCTTTCAATATAAAGAATCTTCCCGATGACTATGTTCTTCAGATCCCGATGACAGGGTCTCTGCGTGATGTGAAGCTCAACACAGGCAAGGCCACTGCAAAGGTAGCAGCGCTACTTGCTCTGCAGCAGGCCGACCTGGCAGGTGGGCTGGCAGGTGGACCTACAGGAGCTCTATTTGGCAAATTCATCAACAAGCTTGGAGCCCTTCCACTCAACGACAGAAGTACACCTCCAGCGAAACGTCCTTTTCCATGGGAAAAAAATACACCAGCAAAGCAAGAGCCCCCTCAAAATGCTCCTGCAAAAAAAACTAAACCCAAAAAGGCTCACTTTAAAAAAGGCGATAAGCCCCTAAAACAGGTATTTAAGCTGCTTAAGTGAATGCCCGTTTGGCCTAATGATGGATATTTGCTAACAAATAGAAAAAAAGATCTGCATCTAGTTGCAAATTAGGCACTGACAATCACAATCCAGTGAATTAAGAATGTCCTGCTGCAGGTTTAGTAAGAATTACTACAGAAGAAAGGGGATCTGCATAAAGATTTTGTCTAGGTATTTGACTTACCCTTGCAAACTCTTGCTCTAAGTTCTCACCTTCTACAAGAAGAAGTCTTGCAATTTCATCATTACGACGCAATAGTAGCGCATCGGTCAGAGCATTTTGTCTATCTGTCTCTGGTATTGAGATATCAAAAGAAAGAAGCAACCTTAGCATCTCCACATTACGCACTCGTGTAGCATTAATAACAGCTACGCCTAAAGCATGTTGAGACAACTCATTTAGATTAGAAACTAACGATCTAACGAGCCCTACATCTCCACCTTTTACCGCCTCAGGAATAATTAGGTTTATATCAAGCTTGGAAGGGGTGTTATATTTGGAGAGCAGAAAACGAACCACATCTTTTTTGTTATGTGATACGGCCTTACCTAACAGAAGAGATAATGCCTCTTTAGAGAATTTATACTCCGTGCTAAGTAATGTCTCTGCTATAGGAAACCTACTTTGTTTCACAGCATACATAAAAGCTATATTTGCATATTTTTCTTTTAGATTATTAGAGGATTCAATAAGAGAGTGCAGGATACAACGATCACACCTTCTAACTATCTCTTCAATAAAAAAATGGACATGAGGACTTAAAACAACACTACCCTCTGCTAACATTTGTGAAATCATACTCGATTCTTCACTTAATACATCGTTTGGACTTTCACACAATGTTTTAAGCAATAACTTACTTTCTTGCGCCTTATCAGTTAAAAACTGATGAGCCTCATCAGGATCGGAGGGAATACGACCTTGCAATTCTATGAAAAACTTATGAATTAACTCAAACTTGTTAAAATTTACCCGGAATGCAGTATTTAGCACCTCTTTAGCATTTTCAAAAGAGACTTTCTCAACAGACTCTGCTAAACATACCAACTTTTCCTCATTACTATTAGGAGTCAAAACGCAATTCTTTATTTTTTCTATAAAAAAGTAATGCATTCGATCTATCATCTCACCCATCGTAGAAGGCTGCTGAGGGACCTCAAGTCTTACAGAAGGATCTGAAAGTAATTGAGGACAGGATCTTAAGATTGATTCATAATAGAAGCTGCTTTTAGATTGAAAATAAGCAACCTTCAAATCCTCTTGAACACCTCTGCTGCAGCTTGCAAAAGTTAGAAGACTTTTTCTATCTAGATAACCCACAATTTTAGAACCAACCTCATGCAGCACTACAGGTAAGCTGGCCGTGTATAAAAAACCATTGCTTTGTTGAACTGCATCATTATGTACTAAAACATGGGAATGGATGTGATTTACAGGGACAAGACTCATAGTATTAACCTTATGTTATATTAGCCTATTCATCCCCGGATACGCTTTATTTTGCCTATATTGTACAACGTCTACGTTAGTATAAGATAAAGAAACTAAAAAAACATGCATGGCAATATCTACTCACAATTTGAATGAAAATCATCTCTTCATTTCCTTCCACTCGAATCTAATCTTGGCATCCGTATTGTTGCTCCATGGAAGAAAGAAGTGCTTGCGGCGCGTCTATTTTGATTTTCTAAAGAAAAAGAGGGATCAAAAATACCTGGTCTAGGCAACTGACTTATTCTTGCAAACTCTTGCTCTAAGCTCTCACCTTCCACAAGAAGCAGGCTTGCAATCTCATCGTTACGCTTTATTAGTAGCGCATTTGTCAGAGCTTTTTGTCTATCTGCCTCTGGTATTGGGATATCAAAAGAAAGAAGCAGCCTTATCATCTCCACATTACGTACTCGTGTAGCATTAATAACAGCTACACCTAAAGCATTTTGAGATAACTCGTTTAGATTAGAAACTAACGATATAATAAGCTCCACATCTCCACCTTTTACCGCCTCAGGAATAATTAGGTTTATATCAAGCTTGGAAGGGGTGTTGTATCTGGATAGCAAAAAGTGAGCCATATCATTATGTGTTTTGCGATGAGATGCAGCCCTACCTAAAAGAAGAGATAACGTCTCTTTAGAAAACTCAAATTCTTTACTTAGCAAAAGCTCTGCTATTT
>VGMB01000120.1 GCA_016866585.1 Chlamydiota bacterium | reverse complement strand
CGCTCCCGTGCTGTTCTTTCGTATGAAGCTGCAAAAAGCCTTCCAGGTATTGATACTAGCAAAATTGGAGCCATAGGATATTGTTTCGGCGGGCTTTGTGCCCTTGATCTGGCAAGATCTGGTGTGGATCTATGTGGTACAGTGAGTTTTCATGGATTACTCGGGGCTCCTTCAGATTTGGATTGCAAAGTGAAATCTAAAATTTTATGTTTGCATGGTTGCGATGACCCTATGGTGACACCAGAAGATGTTTTACAGTTTGAAAAAGAAATGACAAGGCTAGATGTAGACTTTCAGGTCCATGTATTTGGACAAACTGTTCATGCGTTTACAAATCCTGAAGCAAATGATCTAGAATTCGGGACTGTTTATTCAGAACGATCAGATAAAAGATCGTGGATCTTAATGCGCAATTTTTTCGAAGAAGTTTTTAATTGATATCCTCTCAGACTTAAAAAATGATAGAAACTTTTGCCGTTATTATGACACTATAAGCCTTGATAAGCATGCAATTTTCAAGTGTTGCTAGTAAAGAGTTGAGGAAGATATGAAACCTGCTGATCGTCAAAAAATTTGCACAAACTGTGACGGAAGAATACCCGTAGAGGCCCAAGAATGTTTATATTGCGGATCTAAAGTTGTTCTCTCGCAAGAGATGGCAGCTCCTTCTCCTGCATTTGACCATCAGAGTATCCAGGATAGTCTATCTTCTTTGTATGCCCCTCCGTATTCAAACATGAGCGCGAATGATATGAAAAACGATAAAGATAAAAATAAACCCAAACCTATTTTAAGAGAGTCTCAAGATAATCAGCTACATGCTGCTTTAGGTAAGTTTAACCACTCTCAAACCACTCCTGTTGATCCAATACAAGAGAGGGAGCCGGGAAAAAGTAGCTTTATGCCCCTATTAATGCTGCTTCTTGGAGGCAACCTTCTTATAATAGGTCTTTTGCAGTTCTTTTTTTCTGAAAACGGGGTGTTGCGTCTAGAATGGCAGAGTAAGTATTGGTTTGTATATTTTCTTATTTCTGTGCCAGTTATTTTACTCGGATATAAGAAAGCCAACGACTGTAAAGAAGGTTAATGATAAGAGGCCACCTCTCTATTCAAGGTGGCCTCTTAATCGATTAATCTTTTTCTAAAGTAGCAACTTCTTCTTCTTCCTCTAGTACCAGATTATCTAGACTAAAAGCTGTATTGAATAGTCTTGCTTGAGGAGTTGGCTTTGGAGCTTCTTCCACTGGTTGTGGTGGAGGCATCATTTCAAATTTGAACATGGCATGTGCTATTTCCACTTTGATCTTTAAACTGAATTGATCAAATAAAGCAAATGCTTCATGCTTGAATTCAAGAAGAGGATCTTTTTGTCCTACGACTCTTAAGTGAACTTCAGCACGTAGATGGTCTATATTTAAAAGATGCTCTTGCCAATACTTATCTATATTTCTAATAAGTATGCTTCGCACGATTTCATTTAAAATAGCAGCAGCAGGAGCCTGAGGCGCTGCTTCGGGCATAAGTTCTTGTATTTTTGATATCGTTGAAAGCTCTCGTTTGATTTTTGTTTCAAACGAATGAAGCACTTGCTCAATCGCCATATCCTCGATATCCTCAGCTTTTTGTTCTTTTGAACTTAAAGCTTCTTTATCAAGGGTTACTGGGAAGTTGTTCATAACCCAATCGCTATACTTTTCTATTCCAGAGCTTAAGTTTGCTGGCAGAAGTAGCTTTGTTCCCATCTGTAAGCAGACGTTTTCTAGTATCTCTTTGGCTACAGATATACTGTCTTCTGTTGATAGTACTTCGTTTCTAAATGAATAAATTTCAGCTCTTTGCTTATTCATTACATCATCATACTCAAGAGTGTGTTTACGCATGGTGTAGTTGCGTTGCTCTACTCTTTTTTGTGCAGTCTCTATCGATTTATTTAAGATTTTAGCGCTTATAGCTTCTCCTTCTGGAGGACGGAATCTTTGTAGAAATCCTGTGACCTTAGGAGAGGTGAATAACCTCATTAATGAATCTTCAAAAGAAACATAAAACTTAGACGATCCAGGATCTCCAAGTCGAGCGCAACGTCCGCGAAGCTGACGATCGATACGTCTTGATTGGTGTCTTGTTGTACCGATGACATGTAATCCACCCAGGCTCGCCACATCCGGTTTAAGTTTAATGTCGGTTCCTCTTCCAGCCATGTTGGTAGCAACTGTGATAGCTCCCCTTGTGCCAGCTTCAGCTACGATCTCTGCTTCTCTCTCGTGATTTTTAGCGTTAAGTACTGTGTGCTCGAGCTTTTTTTGCCTAAGTATCCTTGATAGTTTTTCTGATACATCAACAGATTCAGTTCCAATAAGGATAGGTCGTCCTGTTTTATGGATTTCTTCAATATCTCTTATTAGTGCGTTATATTTTTCACGCTCTGTCATGTAGATCTCATCATCGTAGTCTACTCTCTTGTTTGTTTTATGAGTAGGTATGGCGACGACTTCTAATTTGTAAATCTCCTTAAACTCATTAGCTTCTGTCATAGCAGTTCCTGTCATTCCAGCTAGCTTGGTATAGAGCCTAAAATAATTTTGAAGAGTAATTGTTGCATAGGTCTGTGTTTCGCCTTGAATCGCTACCCCTTCTTTTGCTTCGATAGCTTGGTGTAGACCATCTGAGAAACGGCGCCCTGCTTGCGGCCTTCCTGTGTTTTCATCTATGATAACAATTTTGTCATCTTCTATGATGTAGTCTACATCTTTTTCCATAAGAAGATGAGCTCTCAGCATTTGTCTTAGGTTGTGAGATCTTTCTTTTCTACTAGCATCTTCTTCGCGGAGCTTTACTTTTTCTTGAACTTTTTCTTGTTCGCTAAGGTCTGGATTTGTATCGATCAAAGCATATTCATAGCCGAGATCTAACATCAGAAAATCATTTCCTGATGTTTTCCCTTCGGATGTTTTCATCCAGCTGTGAATTCCTTTATCAGTAAGCTCGTATTCACTTGCTCTTTCATCTACAATAATGAAAAGTTCTGATAGAAACTTGTGCCTCTCATCAGAGTTGGGCTCAGCATAGAAGTATGTTTCCCACTTTTCTAGCTCAGCTCTTAGATCGGGATCTTCTTTGATTCTTTTAAGAATCTTAGTTTGTGGCATACCTTTGCTAACAAGCCATAGGTTCTTCAAAGCCTGTAGCCTTTCTTCATCTTGCTCTTTCGTAGGCTTTACCTTTGAATCAGCAGCGTAGATGTCTTGTAACTTATCTAAGGTTTTTTTTGCGTCAGTTGCTATTTTAGAGCATAAGTCCCTTTGGATTCTGACTAAATTTGAAACATCCTCTTTTAACTCATCATACATTTGTCTAGAATTTCCAGAAGGGCCTGAAATTATTAGAGGAGTCCTTGCTTCATCGATTAATATAGAATCGATTTCATCGACAATTGCAAAATAATGCCCTCTTTGGCATTGATCTTGCATAGATTGTGCCATCGAGTTATCTCTTAGATAGTCAAAACCAAACTCTGATGCAGTTCCGTAAACAATATCCGAGGAATATACTTGCTTTCTTAAATGGTGAGGCGTTGCGTTCGTTAGAGCGCTTGCCGATAGGCCTAGCCAGCGGAAAATAGCGCCTGTCCAGTCACAATCCCTTTGTGCTAGGTAGTCGTTAACTGTGATTAGATGGGTGGGTTTCCCTGTTAGAGAGTTTAGGTATAAAGGCATTGATGCCGTGAGAGTTTTTCCTTCACCAGTCTGCATTTCAGAAATCGCCCCATAGTGCATGGCTATTCCGCCGAGCATCTGCACATCATAAGGAACCATATCCCATTTCTGGGTATATCCTGACACGTGAACCTCTGTGCCGCAAAGACGTCTACATGCATTTTTTACTGTAGCATAGGCCTCGGGAAGAAGTTGGTCGAGAGATTCTCCACTTGCTATTCTTTCTTTGAATTCTTGCGTTTTGGCTCTGAGTTGCTGGTCGGTTAAGAGTTTGTATTGCTCGTCGATAAGGTTGATTTGCTTTACGATTTTGCCGTACTTTCTTAGAAGGCGTGATTGTGCTGTGCCAAAAATCTTTTTTATTATGCTGGCCATTTCCTGCTTCCTTAATGGTGTGTAAAGAAATTAAGTGATTTAGGATAAAATATAATTTAACGCCAGATAAAATTAATCCTAGAACCACAATGTACTATTCTACCTTAAATTCTTGAAAAAATCAAAGTAAACAACAATACGGGTCTATTTGGATAGAAATAAATTGAATCGATGCGGCACCAAAAAAAACTCTTTTTTTGAAATAAATTGCTATTTCAGAATGATTAATCTTTTTTATGTCGACCCAAGCTTTTCAAATTTTTTTTGCATGAAAAGCTTCGAGTATTTTTGGCTGTACGGGGAGCTTTAGCTACTTCGGCTCTATTCGTACAGTTTCACTGTGTTTAACCGTAAAAAAAATTTAAAGGAGGAGTTTTGTCTTTAAGTTTAATTCTGGTTCTCATAAAAAAATCACTTACCAACAATAGTAAGCCAAATTCTAAAAAGTAAAAGGTTCGATTTTTCATGAAAAAAATAGCCTTGCCCTGCGCTGTCTTTTTTTCTCTGTTTTTTTTACAACCCATTCTATTACAATCAGAAATGACGGTTAACTTAGAAGAAAAAGCACCCGATATAAAAGCTGATGAACTGTCGGCTATCGCTCAGCTTATCTCTATCCAGCAAAAAAAGTTAGAGCGTCAGAAGGACCTAAAAGATCAAATCATCCAGTTTCGTATTCAAAAAGCAGCTTTTATGAATGGTAATAAGACCTTAAAACATGCGAATTTGATGGTGTCGACGGCAAAAGAGATCCTTGGTATGATCGATGAAGAAAAGTTAGCTTACTTGTTTTCATTCGACTACATAGAAGAACTTATGTTTTTTTCTTCTTTAGCTGAAAAAAGTCGACCTATACGCCCACAATAAGGAGTAAGTAGCACTATGTCTGACATCTATTATATCGACCGCGTCTCTAAGAAAAAAAATATTGAGCAGGTGTATGGAGAAGAGTTTATAGAGATGATGTATGGATCAGGTCCCATGTCTATATTAGCACGATTGCTGCTAAAGCCCATCGTATGTGACTCTTCCGTTTTTTCTCATCTTTATGGAGCTCTTCAAAAATCATCATTATCCAAATGTAAGATAGCTCCTTTTGTTAAGAAATTCCAAATGGATGAATCTGAATTTTTAGATGAGATCGATTCGTATAAATGTTTTAATGATTTTTTTGTTCGTAGGTTAAAACCGGAGGCAAGACCTATCGCTTCTGGAGACAACGTGGCGGTGCTTCCTGCTGATGCAAGATATATGTTTTATTCGGATATTTCCAATTGTGATGGTTTTCTTGTAAAGGGGAGCAAATTTTCATTACCAGAGCTATTAAAAGATGAAAATTTGGCGAAAAAATATGAAAATGGATCCATGTTAATAGCGAGGCTTTGTCCGACAGACTATCATAGATTTC
>VGMB01000119.1 GCA_016866585.1 Chlamydiota bacterium | reverse complement strand
GATAATATTATGTATCAATTTATTTGCATCATTAAAATCGACATCATTAGCAAGCAACTTTAAAAATTGAATAGAAAGTGGTTGATGGTGGGAAGATAGTTTGATTATCCTTTTACAACCATCAACAATTTCCCATCTATATTGCAAAGGGATACTTGCTATAATCTCAAGAAGATCCCTAAGCTCCAATGCATTCATTGCATACTCAGAAAGAATCAAAGCTTGGTGTAACAGCTCTCCTCTTAGATTGAACGGAATGGAGTTGATTTGATCACAAATTTTCTCTAATCCCTCTTCATCTTCCATAAGACTGACGATAAAATCATACTTCGAACAAAATACACCCTGAGCTCGCCCAACAGGTAAAGAAAATAAATAATTTTGAACATTATCCAAAAGTAATAAAATATGATGCAACGTCGAGCTTTCTTGTATCATGAACTTTTCTTTGTTTAGCCAAATATGACTCATGAAATACAACCCCAACATCGGACTTTCAAATGTTCTGATTCTTTCTTCTAAATGATCATGAAAATCGGCAATATTTTCGCTTTTTGTAGCAAGAAACCTCTCCAATATCGAAAAAGGGGGCTCAATAAAATCTTGGCCTAACAAATATTGAATATAAAAACTAAAGAATTCGTTGCACAAGTCATTAGGAATGTATTCAAAAAGAAGGACAAAACCAATCTTATCTTCCGATGTTTTTAACAAAGGGAATATGACATCCTTAAATTCGATGATATTTTTTTGTTTTTCCTCATCCAAATAGCCTTTCATTCTTACCAAAGAGACAATTTGGTCAACATTTTCTATATCTCCCTTAAATGTGCTTATAAATGATAAAATATCTTCTCCGAGCTCTTCCTCGCTAAATTGCAAGACCTTCATGAGATGGATTTTTTCTTCTATTCCTATCGTTGGGTATGAAAATCTATCTGTATTCACTATTCTAAAAATCTTTCTTATAAAATCAGAAAGCAAATTTATATCTATAAAGTCTATCTCTTCAAAAAAATCCAAAAGCAAATAAACATCTTTTGCAGAACACCCATGGGTAATTAGACCTAAAATCACCTGTAAACTCGAGCAGAGCTCATCTTCAGGAACTCCTTTAAGCCTAAAAATAACATCATATTTTTGATCATCAAATAAGCTTATAAGAGCTTCAAGATTTGAACAAACTTCTCTCCTATCTTTGATGGGAGCTCTCAAAACAAGATCTAAAACACCTTCCCTATAAATGGGGTTAGTTTCATGCTTAACCAAAGGATACACCCAGTTAACTAACTGTCGTTTAGACTTATCTGAAAAATTTGCAAATAAAAGGGATAGCTCAAATTTTTTAAATAGATCTATGACAAGACCTATGGTATTTCTTCCTAAGGTTAGTCTGTTGGTTTCATGAAGAATTTCAACTCTTTCTGCAAGCTTTGCAACTTCTGAACTTAACAATGTAGATATTGGATCTTGAGAAAGTGTGGCAAATACTGATTTAACCTTTTCCACATCTACAGGAGAAAGAGCCTTCACAGTATTAGATCTATTAATATGCGAAAGCTCTTCAATATTTTGACTTAAAAAAACAGAATTAACCATAATAAAAAAATATAAAATACAATTCTATTCATTATATATTTTTTTACAAAAAAAACAAAACACGAAATAAATGAAAAATAATTAGTTGATAATCGAGAAAAAAATCCGGAAATCAACGTAAAAAAATATCATTAAGCTGCGCACCTGTTTTTTTTGTTAGGCGTATATCTATAGACCATAAAAGACCTACGACCAAGAGTAAAAAGAAGATAAAAAACCATGGACTGATGGGTAAAATGTCCGTGATTTGAGATTTGTCTATAGCATCTATTGGTTTGAATTTTTCCACTATAAATGGGGCATTATGGGAATAAACAAATGCTCCGATGATCATACCAAAAAATCCCCAGATGGCAGTCTGAGACATATCAGCCAGAGCCGCAACACATGTCCCTGGGCAAAATCCAAGTAAAGCCATACCCACACCAAATAAACAACCTCCAAAAAAGGCTGCCGGTAGTGTCGTTGTACTTATAATAAACTCGATAGAACCAATGTATTCTCTAACAAGAAATAGACCAAAGCTGCCTGTCGCTATCGCTGTAAGAATCACCTTCATCACAGTAAAATCTTTTAATAAAAGCTGATCTTTTATGGTTCTAAAGTTGGCAACGCCCGCTTTTTGAAGAAAAAAACCAAACAAGATTCCTATTCCCAGTGCACTAAAAACATCCGATAAAGAACTAAAAATCTGCATTTCCATATATTATGATTCCTGCTTTAAAAATTTACGAAAAACAAAAGCTGAAGGTATGCCAAGTAAAAAGACACCTATCATAAACAGATAACCAGAAACAGCGAGCTGAATTCCGCCTGATATGGCATGACCGGAAGTGCAGCCACCAGCAAATCTTGCTGCAAACATTATTATTGCGCCACCAACAAAAGATGAGAGTTTAGAGCCAAAAGATAAAGAAGTAGCTCTCTCTTGCTTTTGGGCACGTATAGACGTTTTGGCAGCAATAAAAGAGCCAATAATCACACCCACTAAAATACAGACCTGCCAATCTATCCAAGAATGGTTTTCGAAGTATTCTTTATAATAAACTGTTGAATCTAAGGCATTTTCATCGAATAGGCTTTGTAGAAATGCCGATATTTTAACAAAACCCACTGAGCTACTAAGAGTTCGGTTAAAAACAAAAAAGCTAAGCAGAAAGGTGATGCCGATTCCAAGGCCTGCTGCATACGGGGACCATCGATTTTTTTGAAGTTTTTTGAACATACCTATACCTCTTTTAATCAATAAAATAAGAAGATAAAATAATCAAAAAAAATCACAACTAGTTTAAATTAAATTTAAAATTAAAGTATAATAGAAGCACATTAATATATTAATGAGCAACTTTATGACATTTCATTATGAGAATTATTCATCTTCTGGATATTTACAGTATCACTACAGCGATAACACTGCAACGATGCATTTAGACAGAATTGTCAGCCATACAAAAGGATTTGGCACTGATGGATACAGACATATGATGAAAGCTGTTTTTGAAAGAAATATACCCTCTATCACGACAGATGCCAGCTTTAGTTCTCATGTTTTTCATACTTTTATGGGAATGATCCCTTTACACAACCACGGATTAAGTTCAGTAAAACTTCAGTTTGGAAATTGTGGACTAAAAGCACTTACCGCTGCTTTACAGCTTAACGATTGTGAATCACTCGAAGAACTCGATAAATTCTTAGCCAAAAATGGAAAATTACTAAAAATTATTCTTTTATATTACCAAGGTGAAGACTCAGATTATGATGAAGTTCAACCTCTCACGCTAGAAGAGTTTAAGCAAAACAAAGAGGCTTTTGAAGAGATCCAAACAAAAACTGAACCTTATATTCAAACCATATTTTTACCAAATATTATGCACAACAGAATACCTCAAGAAAGCGGAATGAGGAGGTCTACAGAAGTACTGACAAGTGTTATGATGAAGATGAGTCCAGAAGGAATGGCAAGATGGAGAGAATCTATCGAAGAGAACAAACCTTTTGTTCCTTTTAAAGACCTCTCTCACCTAAGAATATACATGGATAATGATCAGCTAAACTCTCTTTGATTGCTAAATTAAATATAAAAAATTAATTTTACTCACATCTTGTAAAAACTGTAATCACTCAACTTTATCAACAGCCTTCTTAAAGTATCTAACCAAGTCTTCCAGCTAATTATATAAAGATTTGATATTACCATCTATTTTTAACCAGTCTTTTACTAAGAGTTAAATTTCTCACATATACGTATAGTGATTTATCTGAAGATTATCACGATTATAATAAGATTCTAAAGGTTTCTTAAGGAAAGCCTTAAGAATTCTTGCACATGTGACGAATTGATGTCGAACGATGTATTGTGTTATACTTCATACTTTTTGTTAAGGATTCTATTTTAAAATCAATCATTCCGTTAGGAGTTTGCCTTTTAGTATATCCCACGAACCACTTGTTCCAAAGCATTCCCAAATGAACAGTACCTTTGGTACATTTGGATCATAATTTTGATTCAAGATTTCAAGTATTGAACAATTAAAATTTGCAGCATAAGACGGAAGTTTTAATTTTACATCTAGCATCGGAGCCAATCCTATTTTTCACGGCAGGCACACAAATATACACTTTTTGATATATGGCAAAAGAAATCACAAAAAGATATTTTTATCAAAAATGAACACGTATAAAATAATCAGTAATTAAAGATAGAGATAGACTCTATGCAAGTCTATCTCTAATAGAAAAGGCAACTAGAAATCGAATCTAAATTTAAGGTTAAAGCCCGAAAGTCCAAGATTTCCAGAACCAGATGTAGTATTTTTAGATAGTCTTAGTAAATCAAAATCCCATCCAGCAGCTACATCAAGATGGTATTGTTCATTACATATGTACCTTCCCCAACCAAGGCCAAGATACGTTTCTAACATAGGTTTTATGCCTTTAACGCCATTATAACTAGATTTTTTTGTGTTGTCGTAATCATAGGGCTTCGATCCATAATTATTGGTTTCCAAAAAGCCAACTGAAGTTTCTTCTTTATGGCCAGAGTATTGTGTATATAAAACGCTGACGCTAACGTTGCTTAATACTTTTACACCATAACCAAGTAGCCAGTTGCTCTCAAATCCAAATTTAGGGCCAAGAGACCAAGAACTGATATCACTATCTGAGCTATACTCAAAATCATTTGTTGCTTGTCCTGCATAGTAAGGACTTGGAGCAGAAATACTCATTGTAGCTTTTACGGATCCTGCAACATCATAATCATTACTTATCCATAAGGCTTTTAATCCTGTGACGAAGTTCGCTGTTAACTTTTTACCAAAATAAAAAGGACGTTGAATAAGAGCATCAAGCATATCAAAGCTTATAGATGCTGATCCATGAGCATTCAATGTTCCTGTAATAATAGGATTCCCTCTGTTTAGATCTGCAAATTGAGAAGTGCTACCGCTATTTCTGTAGTACGTATACTGAGAATAGAAGTTCCAGTCGTCCATTCCTCTCATATTAAAACCAAAACCAACTTGGAATCCAGATGCATATCCAGGACTGATAGTCGCAGGCGTAACAGATATCGTCTCTCCAAATCCTAGGAATCCACCTGGATTATCCAATTTTAATCCACATTGAAGCCAGTCCCAACAAATATAATCTGCTGTGAAATACACATCCCAAGAGTCCTTCAATTTATAAGATGCACTCTTATTATACCCTCCAGGAAGTTGGCCTTCTTTAATTTTCTCTCCAGGAAGATAACTTGGAGGATTTTCAAAATTGGAGTCTGCATGTAAAAAAGCAGATGAAACCATTCCGGTCAAAAATAGAGTTTGTTTTAATTTATTCATACATAATCCTTTGTTTTCGATCAGGTAAAGACATATAAAACAAAAAGAAGTTTTTTTTTAAAAATAAATTT
>VGMB01000118.1 GCA_016866585.1 Chlamydiota bacterium | reverse complement strand
TAAATCACGAAAATCTTTTCTTATAAATTGCGAAACTAAATCCTTAACCGCTTGATCTGATATATCTATCGTAATATTCTGATCTTGTAACTTTACTGCGACACCACCCTGTAAGGAACTCAAGACAACTTCTTTTTCTCTGAGTTTTGATATCACATTTTGAGCCAACATAGTATTAACATTACGAGCAGGAATTACCGAAGGAACAAAAGCTGTTATATCAGTCTCTAACCCCTCTTTTTCTATAGCGGCGACCACAGCAGAAATTATTTCTGCTATAACTTTTGGATCCTGCATCTGCTTGGTTATCATAGAAGATAATTCGTGATTAAACAGTTTATTCTCTATTTCCTGTTTAAGAAACTCTATAGATTGCTTACAAGCCTGATTCATAGAGGATTGAAAAACATTCTTTTGTCTTTCTAGGGTATTTTTTCCTTCTAATAGAAGAGCTTCTGCCTTAGCTTGAGCATCGGCGATAATTTTCTGAGCTTGCGCATTTGCTGTAGCAATTATTTGATCTGCTTCATGCTGAGCTGGCTCAAGCGTTTCTTTTTTTAGAACTTCGCAAATCTTTTTAACTTTATCTTTTCCTGATTCTAAACCTTTCATGAAGTACCCAATTCATTTTTTACACAATAGTTATTTAGGATATTTGGTTATTTTTCAATCCTATTTTTCCCAGAAAGAGCGAAAAACAGCATAAATGGCGTAGATTTAAAAAAAAACCTAGTTGCTGTTTGTATTTTTTCTGTTTAAGATACACTGAAAAAACACAAAAGAAACGAAATTACCCTTCTCATAAACTTTTGGAATTCCGATGAAAAAAGCAATCTCACTACTATTTACCTTCTTTGTATCATTTAGCAAAATTCATGCTCTTAATTCAACAGATCTTTCATTAGAAGAAAAAATAGGTCAATTATTTTTGGTTCACTTCCATGGAGATGTGGCTAATGATGATGCAAAACAATTAATTACCGATTGCCATGTAGGAGGGTTTGTATTTTATAATTGGAGCAACTCTCTATCAAGTCCTGAACAAGTAAGATGTCTAACTGAAAGCTTGTTTAATCTTAACAGTAAACATTCTAGAGTACCTCTTTTCACCGCTGTAGATCAGGAAGGGGGCAGAGTTCAAAGATTGAAAAATGGAGTTCTACAACTCCCTTCAGCTCAATTTCTTGGAGACTTGGACATACCAGATCTAATTTACCAGCTTGCTAGAATACAAGCTGAAGAACTTAAATCTTTAGGAATAAATATTAATTTTGCTCCTGTTGTGGATGTTAATAGCAATCCCAAAAATCCTGTCATAGGGGATCGAGCCTACAGTAATGATCCTGACAAGGTCACAGAATACGCCAAAGCTTTCATGAAAGCTTATGATGAAGTTGGAGTTCTTCCGGTAATCAAACATTTTCCAGGTCACGGAGACACCAAAAAGGACAGCCATATTTCTTCCCCTAAACTTAAGAAAACATATAAAGAATTGAAAGAACTCGAGCTAAAAACTTTTTATAATCTTAAAAATGAGGCAAGGGCTATTATGACGGCTCACATTAAGCTACCCCTTATCGATTCCGAAAAAGTCTCTTCAACATCCCCACTTATAATAGAAAATATTCTTAGACAAAGCTGGGGTTACGACAATCTTGTAATAAGCGATTCTTTAATCATGAGAGGGATAATATCTTCTGAGGGATCTATAGAAAATGCGGCAGTAAGTGCGATAAACGCCGGCACAGACATCCTATGTCTTGCTGGAGCCGCTTTAAATGAAGAATCGCAAGATGAACTCTCTGTCATGCCGATTATTTCATTGCACAAATACCTAGTAAATGCTGTTAAAACCGGAATGATTTCGGAAGAACATCTTAATAAAAGCGTAAATAGGATTTTAAGAGAAAAAGAAAGGATAGCACCGACTCTAAGCTCTATTCCTAAAGAAGTGGAAGATACTAAACAAATTTTATCGAGAGAGCTTATTCTTCTAAAAAAGATAAATTCATTTGAAAATGAAGTCTACGAAAAAATTGGACAGGCTATATGGAAAAATGAAACAGGTATGTCTAGAGAAAAACTTCTTTATTGGAATCCGAAAGAAGATTTCCTATCACTGGGTATAGGACATTTTATATGGCATCCAAAAAAGAAAAAGGCAGACTTTGAAGAAACTTTTCCCTCTCTTGTTAAATTTGCTAAAAAAAACAAAATTGAAACACCAAAATGGTTAGATTATACAAAAAATTGTCCATGGGAATCTCGAGATCAATATATTAATGATGCAAAATCAACTAAAGTCCTAGATCTCCAAAAATGGCTAGAAGAAAACATGTCGATACAAGGAAAGTTTCTTATTCAAAGGCTCCTATCAACTATTCATTTATACCTACACTCATCCTCGGTTACAGACAAAATTAAAATTCTTACCGCGATAGAATCCCTATCTAACACACCCGAAGGTTTGTATGCTCTTGTGGACTATTTAAATTTTAAGGGATCCGGATTAAGTGAAAAAGAACGATACAAAAATCAAGGATGGGGACTATTACAAGTATTAAACCTCATCGATTCTGAAAAAAACACCATACCGATTGAGGAATTTGTTCACGCTGCACAGCAAACTCTTGAAACAAGAGTTAACAATAGCAACGATCCTGAAAAAGAAAAAATTTGGCTCAAAGGCTGGGTAAACAGAGTGCATCGTTATAGGTCACTATAAAAAGAAAATTGATTGAAAGTCGAAAGTTATGTAAAAAATTAGATTAGTAAGAAATTTGATAAAATACGAAGGCTGCAAATTATGAAAAAGCTCCTGTCAACGCTTCTATGCGCGACGACACTCCTGTCACACACATACCTATCAGCAGATGAAGATATAAATCTACTAGCCGAACAAACAGATGAATTATACAGAGTGGGAGCAGCTTCCCAAGACGGTGCATTCACATCACTAAGCCTATCTATGCTCGGATGGGGTCTAGGTATTATTACTGGTATAGGAGTTCTAGCATCTGTACTATCACAAAGCTCTAGCTCAAATTCACATGAATCCTGCAATACTCACGACTATTAAAAAGCTAATATACTTTTTATACCTTGGGACAATTTTCTCTTGTTTATCAATACATGGGATTGACATTGATTCATCAAAAGATGAAAGTGTAGCGCTTTGCCCAAATTTCACCCCTCCGGAAAACTGGGAACTTGTTGATCCTAAACTCCTCTCCCCTTCGGTGATTGTAGGTTATGTAGACAAATCTAAGATCGGCTTTCTACCTTCCATGAATTTAGCTGTCGAAAAAGTAAACGTATCCCTATCGAAATACGTCCAGGAAGTAAAGAAGCTCTACCAACAAAATAAAATAAATAGGTGGAGAGATCTTGGAATTATTACAACAAAGGCTGGTAAAGCTCGACTTACTGAAGTAGACACCAAAAATAAGTGGGGGGATGTTCGAATACTTCAGTTGATTTTTTTAAAAAACCAAACTGCTTACATACTAACGACATCTGCTAAAAAAGAAGATTTTCACAATTTTTATCTTAGCATTCAAAAAAGCCTATTGTCATTTGATTTAGGGGATGATGTATATTCTTTTGTAGAAGATGAAAAGCTTCCAACTCTAAAGCAAGAAGTCACCCATCTTAAACATGATCTTTTATCGCTGGAAGAAAAGGATCCTGATTTTCCAAACCCATGGATTACTTTTGATAACTTCATAAAAAATAACCACGCTAACCTTGGCTCATTCTGGTACACTCAAATTATAAACCTTTTAAAAAATGAAACATCCGAGGAGAGAAAAGGAAAAGACGCATAGACAAAATTTCCTAACGGATATATTATTTTGCCCCAAAAAGGAGAATATTGTGAACAAGCGTTTTATATCCTACGTAACACTATTTGCTTTTTCCTTAGCGAGCATTCCAGGAAAGGCTGATGTAAGTGAAGATATTACATATAATCAAGTTATGGCCGAAAGCCAAAATACAAACTCCCCTCTGGTTACTGATACTGTTGATGGAGATGCTACAGAGGATTACGATTATTATGAACCAGAAGGTTCAGATGTAAATAAAAGCGACAACAAATCTAAAAATGCAGCAAAAAGACAAATGTGGATCAACATAGGTCTAGCTGTAGCAGCTGTAGTTGTAGCTGTAACAGCTCTTTGTATTGTATCTAACAATAACGGCCATGACTATCATAAAAACTAGTCCAATCGGATCATTTTCAATGGCTGCAATCATTGCAGCCAGTTTATTAATTGGATGTAATAAGCCAGATCCTTGGCAAGTATCCCATATTCAAACGAAGCTGACACCATTTAGGTCATCTAGATTAGTCTATAATTCTGAAGACAAGGTAAACGGTATCGATATAGAATTTATAGCAGACTCTTCGGAGAATCATGTTTATCTGAAAGTTCATTCTCATCCATTTAAACCTTACCAAGGCAAAAAAAAACAAGCTCTAGTTACTATCTCAGATGAGGCTCTTGTAAATCAATTTATTTGCATAAGACATCAAGGTGGACAAAAGATAACACTAACCGAAGAAGCCAGGGATTTTATGATCGAACGACTTATGTTAGGTAACAAGGTTTATATAAGCTGCTCTGGATATAGTGTAGATGTATCTTCTGAAAATTTCGAATCTAAATTTGCAAGTTTTCTATCCCCTCCAAAATCTTATATAAAAATTCAATCTCCCCTTCACTCCCTTAAATAGACAAAATTTAAGAAATAAGTAAGAATCTTATTTTTAGCAAAGGATGAATTTTATGAAGAAGGCTCTACTATCTTTTCTCATATTTTCTACAATACATATTAAAGGTGAAGTAGCTTCTCCAGAGCAGTCCTACATACCAAAACAAAGCGAATGTGAGAACAAGTGTGAAAATGAACATTTTTGGAATTGGAAAAATATCTCACTAATTACTTCAACATTTATAGTTAGCGCAGTTACGCTCATTCTCGTTGGAAATGAAAACAGCAAATAAAATTAATTGTTAAGTGACTAAAAATAAAAAAACAAAACAAATTACACAATAAAAATTAGATCTTTATATTAACTCGCTTCCATGTTAAATATATATATAAACAGATGGAGGAAGCTTACATGTCCAAATTAGACCAACTAAAACAATTCACCACAATAGTTGCTGATACAGGAGAATTCGAAGAACTTAAGAAATATCATCCTACAGATGCAACAACCAACCCCTCACTTATACTAGCCGCAGCATCATTACCCGAATACCAATCTTTAATCGACGAAGCAATACAGTACGGCAAAGGAAAAGGATTATCTAAAGAAGAAGAGAAAAAGCTTGTTATGGACAAGATTTTTGTTAACTTCGGCCTTGAAATATTAAAACTGGTTCCAGGAAGAGTTTCTACAGAGGTTGACGCTACTTTAGCTTTTGATGCAGAAGAAAGCTACAATAGAGCTAAAAGACTCATGAGCCTTTATCAAGCTGCCGGAATACCAAAAGAAAGAGTACTTATAAAACTAC
>VGMB01000117.1 GCA_016866585.1 Chlamydiota bacterium | reverse complement strand
TCAGAACCTTGTGAATCTGATTTTTTTTCTTCTTATAGCGAACAAGATATTGTCTTAGTAGACCAATCCAAATCTGATTTATCTAGCCAAGTCGCAGAACATAAGCAAGTAACTATAACACCAAAAATCGAAGAGATACCGATTCCATTTTCTTCAGAAATTTCTTACATCGATCAATCAGAATATAAAGATTCTTATGAGGAATTAAATGCTAATCTTTTAACGAAAAAGATTCCTGTATTGCAGAACACAGATGATTTAGAAGACCAAAAAAACGACTTAGAATTACCTAAAATAACTAATTCCTCAGAGCTATTGTATATCCCTAATAAAACACCCGAGTGGGTGCAAAAAGAGCTTTCTTTTTTAAGCCAGGAGGGAATGAATAATCAAATAGAAGACAACTCAGAAAAATCGTTAAATATTACAACGAAAAATTCCCCTCTTGATGAAGATAAATTATTCAAAATGACTAATATTGTGTCTTGGAATGAATCTTTCGATATAAATGTAAAAATATCATCACCATCTAATCAAAGTGGTTATGTTTTTTCAATATCGATAGATCCAAAACAAAATATGGCCTATGAAAAAATTCCACAAAACTTCTATTTTCTCATAGACTCATCCCACACTGTAGATCGACACAAATTTAGTCTTTATAAAAGAGCTGTAACTAAAGCTCTGTCTTCTTTAAGAGAAGGCGATAGATTCAACATAATTGTTTTAGATAAAAAGCTATCTAGACTAAGCAATAAAACCATAGTTTATAATATACGCTCTCAACAACTTGCTGAAGATTTTATAGATAAAGTTTCTCATAATAATATCATAACGTCTGCAAATCTACTTGATTCATTAGAGAAAATCTCATCGTTTATCCAAAATGATGATGAAATGCACACAGCAATACTACTGACAACAGGACAAGTAAATCAAAGTCTAAAAAATCAACAGAAAAGCTTCAAGACATTCATAGAAAAAAACAGCAACAAATTTTCTCTATACGCTGCTGCTGTTGGCAATAAAAACAATCTAGTTAATTTAGATATGTTATGTAATCTTTCTGGAGGAAGACTCTTATATTCTGATACGAATGCTTCATTTCCAAGAAAACTAGCTTCTATGATAAAAACTTTACGTTTTCCTATAGCTAAAGATGTAAAAGTAACTGCTGTTGCAACAAATGCAAAAGCTCGGTTGAATTTAGTTTCCAACCAGAATCATCTTCCCCCATTTTACGCAAATGAACCTTATACAATTATCGGCAATATAGAGCGTCTGTGTGATATTAATCTCACAATAGAGGCTAAACATGACGATGAATGGGTTTGCATTCAAAAAACAATTTCATTCAATGATGCTGTCGTTGATGAAAAACTTGTAAAACAGTGGAATAAAGCAATTGTAACGGCTGAGTATGAAAGCTTTCTAAAAGAGCCAAAAGGTAAACACATAAAAAAAGCTAAAGAAATTCTCCAAGATACTTATGGTAGGTCTGCATTAGAATGAGTCTAAAAATAATAGCCGGGAAATTCAAAAACCACTCTATAAAAACACCTGAAGGAGTCTTAACAAAGCCTACAATGAGCTTAATGAGAAAATCTGTATTTGACATATGCCAAGCATATGTTAATGAATCAGAATTTTTAGATGTGTTTGCATGTAGTGGAGCAATGGGTATTGAAGCAATTAGTAGAGGAGCACTACATGCAACTTTCATAGATAATGATAAAAGGTCTACTAAATGTATCGAACAGAACATGGAAAAACTGGGCATAAGAAATCAAGGAACAGTACTGTGTATAGATGCTACGGATGGGCTAAAAAAACTCGCTAAAGAAGGTAGAAAATTCTCTCTTGTGTATATCGATCCACCTTATACTCATCTAAAAGTTTCAGGTCACTCACCAGGTGAAATATTAGAACTTTTGGACTCACTAGATCTTCTATTGCCCAATGCACTAGTATTTATCGAAGAGGCGTTTCCTGCAAGTTTACAACCAGATAAAATGGAGCTCTTCAAACTAAGACATAAAAACTCTAGAAAATTTAGCAGCTCTTTACTACACCAATTTACGTATTCGTTGTAAAGATCGTTATAAATTTTCTGAAAATTGTGATTATTTCATTCTTAACATAAGTGATTATATGAAAATAGGTCTATTTTGTGGCTCTTTTGATCCTCCAACACTTGGACATTTAGATATTATTAAAAGAGCCTCCAAAATTTGTGATAAGTTATATGTTGCAATCGCCACTAATTCTTCAAAAAAAGGGCAACCAATTTTTTCAGAATTAGAAAAACTTGATCTCCTCTCTTCTATCATTGAGAAACCATCTAATATCGAAATCATAATTATTCATGGATTAGTAACTGACTTTGCCAAAAAGAATGATGTCTCTTTCTAATAAGAGGCATCCGAGCTTTTGAGGATTATGAAATTGAATTCAGAATGGCCCTAACAAACAGGAAGCTAACGTCAATCGAAACCGTTTTTTTACTTTCTGATGAATCGCTTGCTCATATCAGCTCTTCTCTTATCAAAGAAATCGCAAAAAACAACAAAAGACTTCTTGATTTCGTGCCTAAAGAAATAGAAGAAAAAGTATTCCAAAAAATATCTGCATGCTAAGTTCAAAATGCACAATAAAATTTTCATTTAAATTTACCAGCTGATTGAATAATTTTTTTTAATCTTGTTTTTATTTAAAAGTTATTCACACTTAATATCTACGGTTAAAAAAACAACTGTTGTAAAAAAAATGCAATACCCTTATACGTAAAGAAAAACTTTGTATGTATGATTTTTGCAAAACAAAATGGAAAGGAGGAAAAGCGATGATCAATAAAAATTGGACATTAGCTTTAGGTATACTAGCTTTATCAACTTCACTAGTAAGTGCTGATCAGGGAACGAAACAAAATCAATCTTCAAAAATGAATCCGCCACAACCAATGCCTATGGGAGTAACATCGCAACCTACAGGAGTAATTACACCTCCAGTAGCTCCTACAGTTAATCATGGTGCTGACTTTTTCGTTGAAGCTGATTTCATATACTGGTACGCACAAGAATACGGTCTTGACTATGCTAAATCTACTGGCTTAGGTGATGGCAATATCAGAAAAATCAAGTCAGGACATGTTGCTCAAGTAAACAGAAAATGGGAACCAGGATTTAAAATTGGGATAGGTCTAGAGTTTGAACATGATGGTTGGGATATTTTTGCTAACTGGACTTGGTTAAACCCTATTGCTGGAAATACATCCTATCTTGATTACAACTCACGAAGAGTTAATTTTTTCGATATTGGACAGCCCAGTATATTTACAGATATAAGCTGTGATTCGGCTTCTGGTTCTTGGAATTTACACTTCAATGCTATCGATTTAGAACTTGGAAGAGATTTCTTTGTTAGCCGCTACATGACACTAAGACCACACTTTGGTCTAAAAACTGCATGGATCAACCAAAATTTTAATAGAACCTATGATATCAATGGTTATGTTGAAGTTAACCCTAATTTTCCATATAGTGGCCCAGGATCTTTCTTTGTTGGAATGCTAGAAAACAATCAATCTCTTGAATCATGGGGCCTTGGTATAAGAGCTGGTCTAGATCCAGTATGGCATATTTCACGTTGCTGGGGAATATATGGAAACTTAGCACTTAGTGCAATGTACCAATACTACAGCGCTGAAACTGAACTTAATTACGAAGGACGTCTTGGCAATGAATTCCCTCTAACAAGCTTATCAAAGGGTAACCACACTGTGACGCCTGTACTAGAGCTTGGTCTTGGTTTAGAATATATGACATGGTTCAGCAACGAATCTTATATGCTCCATGTTAAAGCAGGATGGGAAGAACAAGTATGGTTCAATACCAACCAATTTATTAATGTGTCACAAAATGGAAACCTAACTTTCCAAGGTTTCACATTTAACGTTGGATTCCACTTCTAAGATCTGTAGGATCTTTTTAGATAAAAAAAGCGTGAAATGAACTTTCACGCTTTTTTTTATTCTTTTTCAATACACGTATAGAGCACTTACCTTCTTATATATAAAGCTCTTTGCATGACCACACCTATAAATATAAAAAAATTTTTATTAATATAAAATACCATATGTGCTATAAATATATTTAAGAGCGCCTAGTTAGGCATTACTGGTCTTGAAAATATTCAAGATTGAACTTTTTTAAAGATTCCGTACATTCCTTCATCCCCTTTAAGAATAAAGGAATCTTACGGTTCTTTCGATTTCTGGTCGAAGGAACCGTTTTTTTATTGTACACAGTCAGCACAACTTCCGTGTAAAGTAATAGAATGTGTTCTAAGAAAAAAACCACTAGGTAGAAGGTTTTCTAGCCTTCCTGGACATGAGTCTAATCTATAAACCCTAGAGCAATCGTCACAGTGAAAATAATGATAATGACCAGAAGATTGAATCTCATAGCAGGGATTTTCACCAGGTATATCTATTTTTTGCACTTTATTTTCAAAAATTAATACCTTAAGGTTTCTATAGATAGTTGACAAATTGATAGAGTCGACAACCTCTGAAGCATGGGATAAAATCTCCTCTACACTTAGGGGTCTTTCTTCTTTTTTTAATGTACTAAGTATTGCTTCCTGCTGTCTAGTAAATCGTTTCATAAAAAATTCTTAAAAATTTATTCTTTTATTGCAAATAAGATTGCATTTGCATTAGAGTACCACTCTTTTTTAAAAAAAAACAAGAGGATCTGTATGAAAACACTTTTCAAGGCTCTACTTTGCGTATGCACATTTTCCGTAGCATTTGCTTCCCTATCCCTCTTTTGTGATAAGGAGAATCCAAAAGTCAACTCATGTGATGACTGCAAAAAAAAGAAATAACCAACAAATAATCAAAAAAATTTATGTCCAATTCCATTCAATCATTACGTTTCAATCGATCATTAAACGACCCAATGTGCTTCGATTGTGCTCCAACCAATCCAAGAAATAGAAGGCTAGAACAGCTCAGAACACGGTTGGCAAGAGGTCCGATCGCTATTGAACAACCATCGACTTTCGATAAAGTCATGTCAGCAGCAGAAAAAGTGAGCGTACTTGCTCTTGGCATACTATCTGCAATGGCTGATATTAAACTTTTTATTCCGTTTTTTCTTTGTGGATTAGGATACGGAATCTATAGTGCTATAAATAATGAAAATGCAGGACCGCATCAGTCTGCCTCTGCTTGCTCGCAAGGATTCCTAGAGCAAATCACAGGTATACGCTTACCACGCCCTGTTTCTTTAATAGCAAACGTGGCAATAACAGCTTGTCATATTGATCATCATTCTTCTGTTTTTGTTCCGATCACAGCTCTGTCTTTTGGGGCCTGGGTTGGAAAAAATGGATTGGAATTTAAAGATTGGGTAGTTACTCAGGTAAATCGTATCCATCAATCTCTAAACCCTGAAATTTCGAAAGATTCGTAATATTACTAGGAAAAGGGCTCAATTTGAATTTTGAGCCCTTTTTTTGAGATCCTA
>VGMB01000116.1 GCA_016866585.1 Chlamydiota bacterium | reverse complement strand
AGCATTTTAATCGATTTGATCCTAACTACTGTATATCTAACAGAATTACATGCAATATAAATTGGCTTTGTAAGGAGCTTCTAAAAAACATACAATTTTCATCAAATGAACTTCTTAATACCCTATATCATTTATCTAATGTTGTTAGTAGGACACTAGAAGAAACTTTTTCTTCCTTTGAAACAATCTATGAACCTTACATCCCTCATATGATCAGCAAGCTATCAGGTACGCTGCCTTGCAGCATCTTCTTTGGCAACAGTATGCCTATTAGAGATGCAGACAATCTGTTTTATCCAGAAGCTTCTGGTATTGAAGTTTTCGTCAACCGTGGCATGTCAGGTATAGATGGAAATATTAGCACAGCAATCGGAATTGCCTTAGCTAAGTTAAGACCTATGATAGCAGTCTTAGGTGATATTACATTTTTACATGATATGGGCAGCATAGAAAAACTATCCGAATCAACCATACCGATAATTATATTTGTTATAAATAACGGTGGTGGGGGTATTTTTTCCTTCTTACCAATAGTAAAAAAAGAAAAGGAATTCGAAGAGTTTTTTGCAACGGCTCATGTAAACCGTTTTTATAAGATATCAGAATTTGCGGACGTTGAATTTTACTCGCCGACCACAACAAATGAGCTCGATGATTTATGGAATGATCTTCAACAGCAACCTAGAACATGCATCATCGAGATACTTACTAATAGAGAAGAAAACCTGGCAGTACACGTAACAATAACAGAGATCGTAAAAAACAGCTTATGCTCATCACCTCTACATTCGGCTCTATAGAAAACAACCCTATTGTTTTTTTACATGGATTTCTTGGCTGTAAAGAAGACTGGCTACCTATCATCGAGTCGTTTAAACAAACATATTTTTGTATCTGTGTAGATCTTCCAGGACATGGTGATAGTGAATTAAAGCAGGATCCCCTGCAGCAGGTAGAGTCAGATCTTCTCGCTATAGGCAAAAGACCTTTAATAGGCATAGGGTATTCACTAGGAGGAAGGATTCTTCTTGAGATACAAGAAAGAAACCCTTCTTTGTTCAGTCATCTTTGTTTATTCGGCTCACATCCAGGACTCAATACGAAAAAAGAAAAAGGGTCAAGAAAATCCAAAGAAGACTACTGGGAAACTATTTTAATCAAAGAAGACATCAACTCTTTTTTAAATAAATGGTATGACCAACCCCTTTTTCATGAATTAAAAAAGAACAACATTTTTCAAAAGACCTTGTTTAAAAGAAAAAAAAATGATCCACATAAAATACGCTACATCTACAACTACTTTAGATTATCCAAACAAAAGCTAATGGATCCCACTAAAAAAAACAATTTATTTCTCTACGGCGAACTTGATGAATGTTATCAAAATGTTTATAAAAGTTTTGAAAATATACAAACTGCAGTAATAGAAAAAGTTGGACATGCCACGATTATAGAAAATCCAGTAGAGTGCGCACAAAAAATTAAGTCTTTTTTAGGGCTACTTCCGACTATTATGTGAAAAAATTCTAAAATGACTATCCTTTTGTTATAAAAAGGATAGTCATATGAAAGAGCTTCACTACTATTTAATTGGATTGTATGACTACGTCAATGAGTGAACCTGGAGACATTTAGATAGTTGTAGGTACAAGACCTTTGTTTATGCTAAAATATCCCGCACCAAGTGCTCTTTGCACGGCATCCATTGTATAGATCTTCAATAGGCTCAAGATCATTCAAGTTTAGCTCTTATGTTTCAGCAGCTAGCTATAGATATTTTAAATAAATGCACTATCTCCGGAGCGGCTAAAATTTTACGCATTTCTTGGGATCAAGCATGGCATATTATGGAGCTGGCTGTAAAACGAGGTTAAATCTGATTTTTAATTATATTAATAACTTACTTTAGACAGTCGAAAAAATCATCATTACGGATATTCTTTGTCTAAAATTTTAATAAATTTTGTGTTTACTAAAAATTTGAATATTCGAATAGTCAGCGGGAATTGCTGGTAATTTATTAGATTTTTCTTAGCTGTTAACAACCCCCTTAGAAATGCTGCCGATACAACATCTGATCACATCGATTATAAATTAATATACTTTTGGTATATGATTACTAATACGACTAGCGAAGGCCTAAACTCGAAAATTCAAAAAATTAAAGCTATGGCCTGTAGATTTAGAAATCGGGAAAACTTCAGGATAGCGATTTATTTTCATTTTGGTTGTCTTGAGCTTTTTCCATAAAAAAAGTCGGAAGGACCTTTTTAGGTTAACTAATTCTATTTTGATGCAAAATGCAAAATCTATATTGCATATTTATTTTAAAGATAACATTCTTAGCAAAATACAAAGTAAATGGAAGATTATCTATGATAGAAACAGCAGCAGAGACAAACGAAGTACAATGGATACCTGCAGGTAACTATACCGACATACTTTATCATAAATTTGACGGGATTGCAAAAATAACGATCAACCGTCCTGAGGTAAGAAATGCATTTAGACCTCTTACTGTTGATGAAATGTCACATGCTTTAAATGATGCAAGAGAAGACCAACAGATCGGAGTTATCATACTTACAGGGTATGGTAAAGATGCGTTCTGCTCAGGAGGAGATCAGCGCATACGTGAACATGCCGGCTACAGAGACTCTCAAGGGGTGCCAAGACTTAATGTGTTAGACCTTCAAAGGCAAATAAGAACATGTCCTAAACCAGTCATCGCTATGGTTGCAGGATATGCCATAGGTGGTGGACACGTATTGCATGTAGTATGCGATCTGACGATAGCAGCCGACAATGCAATTTTCGGGCAGGTTGGACCCAAAGTGGGTTCATTTGATGGAGGATTTGGAGCTAGCTACCTATCACGTATCGTAGGTCAAAAAAAGGCAAGGGAGATCTGGTTTCTCTGTAAGCAATATAACGCGCAGGAAGCGTTAGATATGGGCCTTGTCAATACCGTTGTCCCCTACGAGTATCTAGAAGAAACAACGATAGATTGGTGCAAGCAGATATTGCAGTACTCGCCGCTTGCAATCCGCTGCCTGAAGTCCGCTCTCAATGCTGACTGTGATGGACAGACAGGTCTTCAAGAGCTTGCAGGAAATGCCACACTTTTATACTACATGACAGAAGAAGCAAAAGAAGGACATGGTGCCTTCTTAGAAAAAAGAAAACCCGATTTCAATCAATTTCCTAAGAGGCCTTAAGATATGCACGCCGTAAAAATTTGGTTACTGGCAGCAAGACCCAAAACTCTTTTCGCAGTAGTATGTCCTGTGCTTGTGGGAACTACAATAGCCTTTTCTTTAGGCCATTTTAACCCGTGGATATTCGCATTCACTCTTCTGACAGGGCTTGCTATCCAAATAAGCACCAATTTTTGTAACGACTACTTTGATTTTATTAAAGGAGCAGACACAAAAAATAGAAAAGGACCACTGAGAGTAACGCAGTCAGGGCTTGTTCCTGTACATACAATGAAGAAGGTGTGTGTAGTGTCCTTACTTGCAACAGCATTATTTGGTATAGTCTTAATATGGCACGGAGGTTGGATCATAGCCCTTTTAGTAGCCCTATCTATATTACTTGCTGTAGGATATACTGCTGGTCCTGTTCCCCTTGCTTATAAGGGGCTTGGGGATTTATTTGTTTTTGTAGCATTTGGTCCCGTTGCATGTCTTGGCTGTTACTATCTACAAACAGCCAATATCAACTTAGAGTGCAACATTGTAGGTCTTGCTCTCGGATCGCTCTCCACTGCTATCCTGGCAGTAAATAATATCCGAGACATCGAAGAAGATCAAAAATCGGGTAAAAAAACTCTCGTAGTTCGTTTTGGTATCGTATTTGGAAAGATGGAATACGTTATACTTCTTTTGATACCTAGCATCATATCTCTTCTTCTTAGCGTGCAAAGGCCCCTTCTTTTACTCTCCCTTTTATATCTGATACCAGCAACAATAGTTATGACAAATGTCATCTATAATAACAATCCGTATAAGCTCAACGGATATTTAGCTAAAACTGGTATTTTGCTGTTTATCTATACTACGTTGTTTTGTGTAGGTTGGCTGTTATCATGATAAACCGCTTTGATATCTTTTCTTATAGCGTCCCCCTTGCAATACAAGGGGAGCCTAAACAAGGATTTCTTGTGAAGGTAACAGATAATCAAGGCAAATCTCAATGGGCAGAAGCTTCCCCTCTGCCAGGCTGGAGCAATGAGAGCCTTTGCCAAGTGGAAAATCAACTTCTGACCATCTGCGAGCATCTGATAGGCTCCTGTAGCAGCAAGGCTTTGCAATACCTTCTCAACACAGACAATCTCCTGCCCTCGGTTAGTTGCGGATTATTTTGTGCTATTTATGGCTTATCTCACCCTAAAACAAACTTCCCCTATGAAGTATCCGGTCTTCTTTATGGAAATTATGAGCAGATTCTTTCTCAACTAAAGGACCTTGAAAGTAAAGGCTTTAGATATGTCAAACTTAAAACATCTAAATTAACTATACCTCAGTCTCATAATCTTATAGAACAGCTTAGCAAGAAATATAAACTCCGCTTAGATATCAATAGAGGATGGACTTGTAAAGAAACAAACGATTTCCTCTCTTCTTATCCAATCAATTTCTTTGACTATATTGAAGAGCCATATGCAGATATTAAAATGATAAATAGCTGTAGATTCCCTTTAGCTCTTGATGAATCTTTAAGAGAAATGGTTCATAAAGAACTCGTTGTGCCATCCACCATCAAAGCTATAGTATTCAAACCAATGCTGATGGGCATTGGACCAAAGTCCCAGGCCATCATACACCATGCCTTAAAAAATCAGCTTAAAATTTCATTTAGTAGCAGCTTTGAAACAGGCGTTGGTTTATGCCAGATACCCCTATTTGTTGATTTTTTTAATATAAAAAAAACAACACTTGGAATAGATACATATAAATTTATGCCAAATGATTTACTTACAGAAAGACATTACATCAAAGATGGCAAGGCATTCTTCTCAGAAATTAACCCTAACCTCGAATTCCTTAAGAAGGTGCGCAGTGTTTATTGAAAAATGTCCTATTAAAATAGATTTAGAAGCCAAGAAAAATAAAACTGCTATCATTTTAGATGAGCAAACAATTAGCTATGGACAGCTGAACGCAAAAATCGATGAGGCTGTTATTTATTTACAAGGTGCTGGAGTGCAAAGAGGCCATCGCGTGGCCCTGATAGCTAGAAACAACCTGCAGACTGTAATTGCATTTTTCGCTCTGGCTCGACTTGGCGCTGCGTGCTGCGCCCTCAGCACACGCCTTCCCCATGATGCTCTTCCTACAAAAATTAAAGAGCTTGCAGCTGATTTTTTTTTAGATACTCTTACATCTATAGTCTCTGTTACTGGATCCTCCAATACTGATATAACAAAAGGCTTAGTGTTTAGCATAATGTACACCTCAGGTAGTAGCAGCGCTCCCAAGATGGCAGCGCACAGCATAGACAATTTTCTCTATAGCGCTCTTGGGTCAAATGAAGCTCTAG
>VGMB01000115.1 GCA_016866585.1 Chlamydiota bacterium | reverse complement strand
TGATTTATAAATCTGACCGTCTGCAAGTTTTATATCCGCCCGATAAGAGATTATCCCCTTGTTATCCACAAACTCTTCGTTAAGATTTTTATAGACCACATACCCCATTCTTTTATCAATAGGAAAAGTAAATTTTTTTTCGGTATAATTTCCATATAGAACAAAAAGCTCTATGAAGGGACCTTCAGGCAGGATAAATCTTGGAATCCTCCAATCCATAACAACTAATTGACCCAGCGGAGGGCTATGCTGTCTTTTATCGGGTGAACCTACATACGTGCTAGCAAGAGAATTTACATCTACTTTCTGGTCAGTTAATGAAAGATAATACTTTTGACAACCGGTTAAAAAAAACACCGACAGTCCAAGGATAGCTATAGAATTTTTGTGTAGTCTTCTCATGTTCTCTTCGTATATAATTTAACTACAATTGACGCTGAAACTCATTCTTTTTGGCAAGGAAAAAATTACTATGTCACATTCTTCAAAACAAGCTGTATTCGGTATAATATTCTCTGAGGACAAAACAAAGGTCTTATTGATACAAAGAAGAGATATACCAGTTTGGGTTCTACCAGGTGGAGGGATAGAACCTGGAGAAACCAAGGAATCTGCTGTAGTTAGAGAGATGGAGGAGGAAACTGGTCTCACAGTAAGTATTTTAAGACAAACAGCAGAGTACTCTCCTGTGAATGGCCTAACTCAAACCACACATGTCTTCGAATGTAAAAAAGAATATGGACATGAACAGAAAGGATCTGAAACGAGAAACATCCAATTTTTTAATATAACAGAGCTTCCTAAGCGTATGCCTCCCACCTTCGCTTACTGGATATCAGATGCATTACGAAATGAAAAAAGCATCATTTTTAGAAAAATTGAAGGTGTATCCTATTTTACCATCGCCAAATTTTTAATATTGCATCCCATATTATGTTTTCGTTTTCTCCTAACGAAAATAGGTATTCATATCAATTCGAAGGACTGATCATCTTTGACGGATCGACGGCTTTATCAAACTCTTCCGAAGACAGTGCGTTCATCTCGATTGCTGCTTCCTTTAGAGTTTTGTGTTCCTTAAATGCTTTTTGTACAATTTTAGCCGCAACATCATAACCCACGACAGGATTTAAGGCAGTTGCAAGCATCAAAGACCTATCTAAAAGTTCTTTAATTCTAGCATGATTTGGTGTTATACCAACCAAGCATTTATCGTGAAAATTCTTAGCACAATCCCCTAGCAAGTGAATAGACTGAAGCAAGTTGTATATCATAAGAGGTTTGAAAACATTTAATTCAAAGTTTCCCTGAGATCCTGCAATTCCTATAGCAGTATCATTTCCCATGACCTGCACCGCCACCATGGTCATAGCTTCGCTTTGTGTAGGATTAACTTTACCGGGCATGATTGATGATCCAGGTTCATTATCAGGTATGAAGATCTCTCCAAGACCACACCTTGGTCCAGAAGCAAGCCAGCGTATATCATTTGCTACCTTCATAAAAGCACAAGCCACTCTTCTTAAACTTCCACTCACCTCAACTATGGTATCATTACTAGCTAGAGCTTCGAACTTATTCTTAGCCACTAAAAATTCATATCCAGTAAGTTCACTAATGCATTTTACAACCTCTACATCATAACCTTTTTTAGTGTTAAGACCAGTGCCTACTGCTGTTCCACCTATAGCAAGCTCTGATAGCGCCAACATGTTTTTTTCAATAGAATCTATAGCATTTTCAATTTGAGCACTGTACCCCGAAAACTCCTGAGATAACGTAACCGGTGTTGCATCCATCAGGTGAGTTCTACCAATTTTGATAATTCCCTTAAATTCATCAGTTTTTTTTCTGAAACCATTGGCAATTAACTGAAGGTTGGGAAGTAATCTCCTACGGATAGAAAGATAAGCGGCTATGTGCATTGCAGTTGGGAAAACATCATTCGAGGACTGTGATTTATTTACATCATCATTAGGATGTATCGGTTTTTTAGAGCCAATCTCACCACCTAATATTTCTATAGCTCTATTGCTGATAACTTCATTAACGTTCATATTTGTCTGAGTTCCAGAGCCAGTCTGCCAAACAACGAGATCAAAATGATCATCTAACTTACCCGCAAGTATTTCATCACAAACAGCACAAATTATATCTTTTTTTTCTAACGCAAGTAACCCCATTTTTTGATTTACAATAGCTGCAGCCTTTTTAACGATGGCAAGCGCATATATGACATCAATTGGCATTTTTTCAAATCCAATAACAAAGTTATCCAAAGATCTTTGGGTCTGTGCTCCATAATACTTATCTTTAGGTACAAGAACTTGTCCTAAACTATCAGCTTCAATTCTCATTGATGAAGAATTATCTTGTGGCGGCATAACAGTCCCCTTTTCGCAGATTAGCAAACAAAATTGATACATTGTATTTATTTAGAAATACCTGAAAAAGCGGTTATCAAACAAGAATTTAAATGAAAAAGGAAAGAGTGTTTACTGACACTCTTTCCCTAAAAGGCTGATTATACTTGAACTGGTTCGTTGGTTGCAGTAGTTGCTGCAGCACTTGTTTTTTTAAACAATCCACCAACAGTGACTACCGAGGATATCCAAGCCACTAAAACGACAAAGAGTATTACAGCAATATAAGGTGTAGATAAAGCAACACTACCCAAGGAAATAATCAAACCTTGATATGTAAGCGAAGAGCCAGATTTACCTATACCAGATCCTAGGCCATCAATTGCAGCCTTTCCTTTGATTTTTGCGTCTTGCTCAAGCGGCAAAAATGCAATCTCTTTAGATGCATCAAATAAAGAGTATTTACCAGCCTTACTTAAACAATTTTGCAGGGAGCCGAAATACACAGTCATGGCAAATGGTGTAGCTCCAAACATAGTCATCGCAAAAGCCGTCAATCCATCCCCACAAAAGAGGAAGATAAAGAAGCCAACAGCCATAATCGTCATTATCGCAGGTGTAAGTATAGCTGTAAAAGTCCAGCCAAGCCTATTGACAGCCATAGAAAAGAACATGCCACCCATAGTGCCCGCTATCCCAATACCTACAGTTATAGCATTCATATGATTCATCATATCATTAGGATCGGTGAAGTATCTTTTAAGCTGCTCTTTCCAGAGGATATCAGTGATATTTATAGAAATATTATAACCCAAAACAATAATGGCCAAGCAAGTCAAATACCTAGATTTATAAATATATCTAATACTATCACGTATAGATAGTTTGAATTTTCTTTTTGGTGAGTAACCAGTAGAGGACACCTTATCCTTAGGGACTATATTCCTATTGATCCAGTAAAATACTATCATCGAACAAACGCCAAGTACTGATAGCATAAGCACTATATTTGTAAGAGTATTGCTCCATGCCTCTTGGGAGTCTGCAGCTGCAGACAAGGGAAGAAACTTGCTGCATATAATACCCATACCGCCCCCTAGAATTGGAGCCATATTGGAGCCGATATTCAATATACCATAAGTTCTTTTTGCTTCGGAAACTTCTGTTATATCATTTGCAAATCCCCAAAATAAAACAGCAAGTACGACGACAGACCAGAGTTCTGAAATAATATAAAATGTTGTAAATGACCAATTTCTGATCATTGCAATTAATCCTTTAAAACCGACGGGCAGGTGGACAGTGAGCCAGTCCCCAAGTCGATCAAGGTGAAGCTTATCACTATTAGGATGAATTACGAATGCGAATAAAATAAAATAACAAATAAAAGACGAAATAACGATGTAGAAAACCGTTTCTCTTGTAAAAAACCTAAACAACCTAGTATAAATCCAGGTAGCTACTATGGCTCCAGGCAACATACCCCATACTTTAAGAAAGGGAATCACTTCAGCACCAGAGTTTTTAGCAGTCAAAACGATAGTATCTTTAAGGTTTCTTAGAACGCTATAGCAAATACACAACAAAAATAAAAGAACAAGCATCGATAAAACTTTCTTTAGCTCCGATCGATGTACCGGCCATAGAAGAGACCTTATAAATCCAAATTTTTTTTCTGAAGACATACTTAAGCCAGTTATTGATGTATAATTAAACCCTCCCAGTTTACAAAAACTCAACTTTTGAATCAATTTTAATATTTTTTTACAAGAAATTCATAATACTAAAAAGCATAATACATGCTTTTCCTATCATATTGAACTTTTAGATAAAAAAATTAAAAAATTTTAAATAAAAACATGGAATTGTTTTTTATTAACAACAAATATATAATAACAAATCGAAATAAAATGAGGCTTTTTTTATGAGTATTTTCAAAAGTATAAATAAGATCGAAAATAATCATCCTATTCAGCACCCTTCTTATCATGATGAACCAGTAAATGATCTAGACTCAAAAATTCAAAAAGCTGTTACAGGGTATTTTCTTTCACTATCAATTTGTGGATTGGGCCTTTCCATTGCTGGTGGATTTACAGCCTCACTTGGCATGCTGAGTGGAGGATGGGCTCTATTTATAATTTTTGGCATATTTGCTTATGTTTTACTAGAATCAAGACATGAGGAAAATTACGTTAGGCCTAGCTATGAAGACTATAGTAATAGTTGCTAAAAGAAAAGCTCACTTCGAATTTCCAAAGTACTACAAATTTTAAAATAAAAAACCTAAGAATAGACTTTATCGTTTGTTAGCCAGTATCGAAACATTAAAAAAAATATAGCTTTAAAACTCCTGTTAGCTTTTTTTAAAAAATTTGATTTTACTTCCTTAATAATTTTTCATTTATGATTACTGTTATAGGCAAAAAACTCCTTGTAACTTGTTTCAATACACCATAATAGTTATCATCAAAATTTTAAAAGACGCAAAAAAAAGAGCTGATTTATGAAAATTATCGTAGGGTCCTCAAATCCAGTAAAGATCAACGCGATTAAAGAAAATTTCAACAACCCCATATATGAAGTAATTGGAGCTTCTGTAGACTCTAAAGTAAAAGCTCAACCACTTTCTCATGAAGAGACTAGAATTGGAGCTATAAATAGAGCTAAGGCTTGTGTCGATGATCTTAAAGGAGACCTTGGATTCGGTCTGGAAGGTGGTATTTTCTTTAGTGAAGACCATTTATATTTATGCAATTGGGGAGCCCTTGCAGACAAAGAGAACTCTCTTTATGTTGTATCAGGACCTACATTAAGACTTCCAGACAACTTCAAAAAGCCTATTCTAGAAGGATTGGAGTTAAATGAAGCTATGTTTAATTTACTTGGATTACAAGAAGTCGGTTCTAAGCAAGGAGCTATAGGGCATTTTACAAATGGAGTACTTTGCCGAACTGAAGTTTTTAATCAGATAGTAAAAATTTTGTGGGGACAGTACCTCTACGATAAAAAATTCAGCTTTTCCACTAACTAAGCAAAATATAGACAATTAAAAAAACAAATTAATTATAGGTCAGATTTTCATGGAAAATTTAAATTACGAAGGATTGAAACTTCCTCAAAAAAAATCATTCCAAACCACCCTTCTCCTGTGTTTTTTTCTTGGCCATTTCGGTTTCCACAGATTT
>VGMB01000114.1 GCA_016866585.1 Chlamydiota bacterium | reverse complement strand
AAAAATACTCCGATTCTGCCATTCAAGCAATCTGTATGGTGAGGTTCTTTTTTCATCTTACTCTTCGTTCTACCGAAGGGTTCATTCGCTTGTTATTTACTATGATGCAAATCACGCTGCCTGTTCCGTCCTATTCTAGAATTTCAAGAAAAGTGAAGTGGTTGAACTTAGACTATAAAAAACTCTCCCTCCACAAACCTACACATATCGCCATTGACTCTACTTTGGTAAAAATACATGGGGAATCTAAGAGGAAAAAGTGGAGGAAAATGACCTTAGGCGTATGTCCTGAAACGCATGAAATTCTCTTTACTATTACCTCAGATGAATCATTTGGAGATCCTACCCTATTCAAAATGACAATGGATCATCTTCCTAAATCGGTTAAAAATGTGCTCATGGATGGAGCTTTAGACTCATATGAAATGTATAGGTTAGCGGAAAGAGAGAGGATAAATCTCATTACGCCTCCCAGGAAAGGATCCAAGTATAAAATAGGAATAGACCAAAGTAAAAGAGATGAAACCCTGCAGATGATCTATAAAATGGGAAACAATGAAGAGGCCTTAAAGAAGTGGAAAAAAATAAGGGGATACCATAGGAGATCGCTGGTAGAAACAGCAATCTCAAGAATCAAAGGAATTCCAGGAAATACCCTTAAAAGCAGGTCTCTAATCAACCAGCATCACGAAATACTTCTTAAATCATTAATTATCAATAAACTAAACACCCTTGGGCTGCCTGTAAGAACCTAGTGTCCAGATCTCCAAGAGCTTATAGGCTTGCAGTTTATAAATTAAAAACTTGTCAAAAAGCCAATTACGCAACGACGCCATCAAGGCTCCAAATGTCTGATTTGGCATCTATTTGATTTATGGCAATGTAAAAGTTTATAAAGTTATTAAAAACTACTACCTTTTTCAAATATCCAAACAATTGATAAGGCCATTACGACAGGAAATCTTATGAGGATGATGAAATTCTTCATAAAGCATACAAATATCAATCGCTTGCTGAAGATGTAACAGAGGAAGAAATTTTGACTGAGCAACACCTTTTAGCTCAGGCAGATTTTTTCGTAGAGCCTTCCGCTGCAACTTCTTTGATTGCTGTAAAAAAATCTACGCAGAGCAGGCAAAATCAAAAAGAGTGAATCTGTGGTTATTACACTAACAGGTTCGGGCCTAAAGGATTCTGAAGTTTTTAAAGAGCATCAACCCAAGTTTAATATCTCAAACATCTACCAAATAGAGTTAGGACTATCTAAGATTTTGACTAACTCTAAGCATTAACTGCAGAAAAAAAATGAATGAAAACCTCTATTACCTATAAAGATATACTTTATTAACTACTATTCCTATCTGCTGAAGTATTCCTTGTCATTTTCCCATATTCTCAAACTTCCTGATCATGCCTCTCTAGGAAATCTCTAAAGCAAATAATCTTTTCATTCATATTTTTTTTGAGTCAAACAGTTATTCACATTAATCTTATTATTATTTAGCTACATAAGAGTTTTTTTCTTTAGAACAACTCAATTGAGTATTTTGCTAAAATTTCCCCAAGACGATTTCTAAAATAGTTTTTTATATTTTTTTTTCAGCACAGTCAGTTTACGCGACATCTAGAGAGATTGTAGTAGGTTCCCAATTAGAAAAAGCTGACAACTTAACATAATTGAGAGGATTACCAGAGTCTTTCATAGCCCTCCCTTTTCTTACATATGGCTCATCAAGAGAGTATGAGGCAAATCTAAATTCTTCATTTCGATGATCAGTATAATCATCACCAAAAGCTGCTGAGCAAAACTGGCTTAGGGGTGTTCCTACTACTTTTCTTGGAGCAAAATCAAATCTATCTTTCATACCCCACTCCATTTCCGCAGCAAATCTACAATACTCGTTAAAAACTGATTGGGAAGAAAATCTATACTCTGCTTTAAGAAAACTTTGTAATCCCTCTTTCTCAACACAGTTCATTTTGTGGTCAATACCTTCAATCAAAAACTTAGCATGTGTATCCCGCAGCTTTTCATTTCCAGTTTTATAAATAAAAAAGCTATTTTCTATATTTGATGATCCACATCTATTTAAGACAAATCCAAATTGATCTAAAAAGTCAACTGTTCTTTGGTCAAAAAGGAGTTCGGATGGTAACGGAGTTATGTCAATATCTGAAATAACAACATACTTAAAATGGTCTGAATCCAACATCAATTCATCCGCAATAAGTACTTTCGCTAGATCTACCCTGAAGTAAACAGGAATTGCTGGATGAAAATACCTCTGCATAGAAGATTGAACCTTAGCGATAGATCGAACATCTCGTAATTTCAAGGAGATGTTTTTTTCTGCAGATAAAGATTGCATATCTTCAAAAGCCCTATTCACAGCCCTCTCAGTAAGTAAAGCAGTATCTACCCAAAGATTTACACTAACTTGTGGATGAAGATCTGCCCACAAAGATAACTTACCGTAAAAATCAGCCATTTGTCGATCATTAGAGCCATCACCAAATATATTCTCGGCAGAATTTCTGATTCGATCCTGAGGATTTAAATTTATCCATAAAAAATTTAGAGTGTAATCGTTTACCTTAACAGGATCTGTAGCAGGATGCAAGATTAAAGGATGGTTTATAGTAAAAGCAATATCAACACAACAATCTAAGTTTTCTTTTGTAAAGCATCCCCCCTGAGTTAACCTATCCGTTATTTTGCTATAATCTAATACCCTTGATGTATCATTTCTAATATCAAGGATTATTTTCTGGAAAGAAGTTAGCTCATACTCTGGTATTTTACTCTGAAAAGCTTTCCATAGGGTCAAGGATTTGGTGTTACCTCTGCAATCAATTAATATAATATCAACAATTGCTCTGCGGTCCTCCTCAGAAAATCTATCTTTATCGTAAACGAAAATATCATCATAGATTTTATCTAAATTCTCATCGCCATAACGGCAAAACCTTTTTATGTTTTTTTTTATTTGAGAGTGAAGATTATCAAATTGATAATCTAAACTTGAAGAGGATTGATTAATAGAACTAATACCACTCATTCTAAAGCTTCTTTTGTTAGATCCTTAAGTCTTTGTTTATATTCGTTTTCGATAAACAGAGATTCTTGTAAAGCACAGTCGTTGGCATGACTCATTAAAGCATCGATGCTTTTATCTCTATTATCTGTAATTTGCTTAAATTCAATGGGACACTTAACTTTCAAAGCTTCTAACCAATCATTTCTCATCACTAAGATACTGGCTTTAGAATCAGATGAAGACAACTGGGATTCGATAAAAGATGCAGCATCTTCTAAATCTTGTTCGTTTACATCGCTAGCGCCAAAATGAAACATACCACCGACATCGATTTGCAGACTTAGCCTTTCTTTTAATTTCACCGGATAAGCAAGAAAAACCTCAATAGGATCTGGACGACGGCCACATATATTAGAGCTTTCTAAAGCAATGACTTTAACACGAGCTATCTCTTCAAGCTGTTCTATCATCCAAGAACCATGAATTAAAAAGTTTGCGTATCCTTTCAAATCTGTTTTATCAATCACACAGTGACTGTAGGCTATGCCTAAATGAAGTACTGAAAGGACCATTCGATCTCCGCATGTAATCGTAGCCTCTGCAATGGTCGCAAAAAAAACATCTCGATAAGAGGAATTTTGCTCTGCAAGTTCAAAATAAAAGAGTATCTTGTTAGAAAGATCATCTCCGTTGTCTGCCATTACTTTTTGAATTATTAAAAAACGATCAATCCACTCATTAGTAATTTTGAGCTGATTATTTTTAAGCATATAGGAAAAAAGAGCGGGATAGTTTGTCTTAAAAGATACAAAACCTTCTTTCTCACATTCTAAATGGAATCTCCGGAGAATGTGGTTAATTTGCCTCGCTTGATCTAAAGAAAAAACATCTATTCCGGGGATGTGAAATTTAGGAGCAGCTCCATCTAAAGAAATTATACCTTCTGTCAACATATCTGCTAACTGAGGTGTAAGGTTCGAATTACGCAGCAAAATTTGGCAATTTGATTTTAAATGTAATAGGGAGCTTGGTAAAGATTGCAGGGTGTTTATATTGGCCATCGATAGCACAATTAATTTATCAAGAAGTCCTATGGAATCTGGAACAAAAAGAATGGGATTAGAGCTTAAACTTAGATTAGTTAATTTGTTTAATTTTCCTATACTACGTGGAATTGATTCAAGATTATTCTCTGATACATTTAAACAATTCAATTCTTTCAGATTATCTACGGAATCAGGAATTACCTGTAGTTGATTATTTTGTAAATGTAATCTTTTTAAGCTACTCAAATACAATATAGGTTCAGGAACAAATGAGAAACGATTATAAGACAGGTCTAAGTTTGTCAATTTACTAAGCCCGGCTATTGAATACGGAAGATCTTGTAGTTGATTTTTTTCGAGAGATAAGTTGGTTAAATTTCTAATATTACCTATACGTGCTGGTATTGCCTGCAATTTGTTGCCGCTTAGATATAAAACCATTAAACCTTCCATATTACATATAGATTCCGGTAGGTAAACCAGATTATTTTGAGACACTATAAAGTCTCTTAGTCTATAGCGACATACTGAATGATCGAAAATATCAGGTAAAGATTCCAAATTTAAATTCGACAAATCTAATCTAGAACTGCTGGGGTTTTCGATGAAATCATGTATTTTTTGCGCAGCATTAAGCTGATTTGTGTTGTCTCCTGCCCACTCCTTTAATTTGCTTTGCAGCGAAATATGCTCAAGAGCTTTGAACAGACTGAAAACCTTAGCATAGGAACCCTCATTTTTGTCCTTTGTATGATCCCTCACCCAATCTAGGTCTATTGTATTTTCAACATCGCCGATACCTTTTTTATTGCAATATGCTCGAAAAACTGTGAATAGGGAAGTTTTACTGTCCGGTGATAAATCATTAACCCCATCGACTGCAAGCTCTACAATTGCATATCGTATACTGCTTAGATCTGTCTCTGAAGGTGTTTTTTGTCTTATTTTAATACGAATATTTTCAGGCAGTCTTTCAATTATTTGATCGGCCCGGGGATAGTTTTTCTGCATCGCCTCAATATAAGCGCTCGTCAAAGCCCCTACATTTCCTATAGTTATGATACTACCAGACATTTCCCCTCTATGCACTTTTTATTAAAAATTATAAATAAATAATATTTATATTTTATTAAGATATTCAAAAGATAACGCTCTTATTTTATTTAAAAACTAAAAATCTAAGGATAATTATAATGTAATTAAAGATTTTATCGATAAAGAACAGTCCAAACGTAGACAATTTAGTTAGTAGGATGCAGAGAACATCCTAAGAATATTACCAAAAAGCAGAAAACTCAATACTCAGTAAGCAAATTAAAAAGAACCATCGTAGGGTTCTTTTTCTATCATTTCAGCGAAATAATCATATGGTTATTATTTTGGGTCCTTCCGACTTTTTTATGGGTAAAGCTCAAGACCACCACAATGAAAATAAATCGCTATCTTGAAGTTCTCCCGATTTCTAAATCCACAGG
>VGMB01000113.1 GCA_016866585.1 Chlamydiota bacterium | reverse complement strand
GCCTTTCTTTTTATCAATAAAATATTTTATCTCAAGTCCTTTAGCTTAAGCCTCCTTGAAAGGAATTACGCAACAACGCCTAAAAGATGGTGGATTTTCATAAAAACCTAATTATCAACAACATGCAAGATCGAGATTCGACGCAAAACTATTCGTTGGTCAAAAAACACACTTTAAATTTCGAGGGGATTCGATAAAGCATAACAACTATTATAAATTTAAAATATTAATCCATTATAAATACAATAACTTTTGATTTAAATGTCTCAAAAAAACATATCTAACCTGGGTTCAAGAAAATAACGTGACAAAAATCTGCTAGAATTGAATGAGTCTTAATTGAAATCAAAAAATCAGGTCTTTTTTCTGCAGACGAGGTCTAATCGAGGTGTCTTGTGGGATGAGAGAAAATCCAAATGTAAGAACACCGACACGGCTGATAAACATAAGAATCATTAAAAGAAACTTGCTAGCGCTTGTAAGATACGGCGTTACCCCCAAACTAGTTCCTGCATTACCAAGAGCAGAGATAACTTCAAAACTTAACATCAAAAAGGGTTTATTTTCCAAGAAGCATATCAGGAAAATCCCCATGAAAAGTATGAATGCATTGAAGGAAAAAATCGCAGTTGCAAGCTGTACTCTTTTTTCAGGGATTTGATTTCCGAATAAACTTACATACTCTTGTCTTCTAAGCGTGCTTCGCACAAGGGCAACTAAGGCAACAAACGTAGTGTTTTTAATCCCCCCTCCTGTTCCTGATGGAGAGGATCCAAATATCATAAAAAACCCAAGAAGAACAACCGTTACGGCTTGAAGCACTCCAAAGTTAACAGTGCTGTAACCTGTTGTAGTGCATGCAGAAATAATCTGAAAAAGAGCAGCAAAAATTTGCTGCGATACAGTTAAATGCTCAAATGGTTGCTCAAATGCATAAAAAAAGATCGTGCCAAGAAAAACAAACAAAACAGTAATAAAGATAATTGCTTTACTGGTAAAAGTAAGCCTTGAGCGTTGACCTGTGACCCTTTTGTATAAGTCCAAAAACACAATGAAACCAACTCCGCCAAGCAACATTAAAATACACACCACGATATTGACAGGGACATCAGTTACATATGGAATGAAGCCATCTTGAAAAATCGAAAAACCAGCTGTGCAGAAAGCTGATACACTATGAAAAACACCAGCCCAAATGTAGTTTTCTACCCCCCTATTCATAAATAAGATTGAAAGGAGCACGGCTCCTATAACCTCAGCTATAAATGAGAAAACTACCATGTTGTAGACGAACTCTTTTAGTGAGAAGTCTGAGGGAAAAGAAAAGCTACAAGATAGGATCTTTTTCTTGTGAGTTGACACATGCCTACTGATAGCAAGAACAACAAAAGAGCTGAACGTCATGTACCCGACACCCCCAATCTGTATCAGAACTAAAATCCAAAACTGCCCCCAAAAAGTATAACATGCTGCAATATTAAGCGTTGTAAGACCTGTAGCTGTAACAGATGACACTGTGGTGAAAAAACTATCAACGAACGATATTTCAACTTTATGAAAAACTGGTTGCAAAAGGATGATCGCGCTAATCAATGCATAAGCAAGATAACCCAGTAGAATAGATTGCGAAGGTGTAAGCTTGGTATATAAAGATCGAAATGATTTAAGAGCTCTCATACATTTACACCTTACTGACTTTCCTGCATATTAATATTTTAAAAATTACATTCAACCACTTTTTAAAATAAAAAATCCAAGAACAGGTGTATTTGTAATGATTACACACCTAAAACAAGGTGAATAGCTCTTGCAATAGAAGACAGCTCGATCTTCTCAAACTCAGAAAGAGAGCCTTTTCTTTTTTCTAATTTTTGCACAGCTTCTTTGATAGAGGATAAAACCCGCTCATTAGAACTCTTACCCTGTCTTTTATCATCTTGGGAAATGGGCAATTTTTCTTGAATCAGCACCACAAGTTCATTGTGGCTTTCATTTCGATATTCGTTGATTATCTCTGCTTTTGTTTCTATATCCCCACCTCTTGAAGCGAGAATGTAGGCCGATCTCTGCGGTAGTTTTTTTAGTTTATCTTTAAGATCATCTCTTGGCAGGGCTGTGTAAAGCTCGTAATATGCAAGCATATTATACCCTGTTTTTCTAGTTCCAAACGTAGCTTCCAACCACTTGGTGAAGGTGCCATTTTTATAAGGCCTGAGCATCTGACGGACTTTATGTATTCTCTCTCCCGTAAGGATTGTTGCTTGCTTACCGATAGTTTTAATTTCGCTTGTTGTTTTTTTCAAGATCTCTACATCTTTAGCAACCTGTTCTTCATTGGACTGCCCTACCTGGTAGTTCTCAACAAGCAATCTTTCTATAGCATTAGCCTCTTTGACATCTAGAGAGATCGAGCTAAAAACACTTTCAAAACTTGTGGCCCTAACGCTTGGGACTGCATTTGGGGTATACACAGACTCTTGACTTAACTTAGCTTTACTCACTTTAACCACCCTCGTAAAAATTACCGTCTGTTGTAATCTTAAAAAGAACACAAATTCAGAGTAAAGATAAAACTCACTTAGAAGGGCTTCTTTTACATGCTCTAAACTCAATAAGATCGTCGGCAGAGAAGGGGCTTCCTATAGTACGCAACCACTCTTCAATCTGAGTTCTAGGAAACTCAGCATAAAATCCTTCATGAAAATAACTACCCAAATAAGAAGGAACGTCTTTCAAGTCAGGATTCCGGAAACCCAAAGACCCATCCAGAACCATCACACTTCCATCTCTAGAAGCATACCTAACAGGTGTTTTTAAAAAAAACTGACCCTTTTTACTCACAGAATCAACAAACACAGTCAAAGCCTCAACAAAAATCGAACAAAACGCATCAGACGAAATCATACAACTAGACAATATAACGCCAGAGACCTCCGAAGCAATTTCAATTGGCATTCCAACGCTACGCTTTTCAGAAATCGGAAAAAATACGACAGGATAAAACGTGTTAATAATATGAGATTTTGTTGCTTCTTTTAGCGCTTCCACATAGATGACCTGATCATCCATTTCGAGTTTTTTTATAAAAGATTGCCCAGCATCAGAGGTTCTCACATAAGGAGTTTCTTTAAGAGATTTAAAAATTTCTAAGAGCTGCTCTTGTATCCTTTCAGAGGTCTCAAAACTCCCATCTGATGCAGGCACAATCTGCTCTGAAAAACATGAAGATATCTTAGATTTTTCGCTAACAGCTTCATTTTTCCAATTTATTACTGTTACGTATCTGTTAAACTTTAAACATCTATCCACACAGATGTTAGAAGCAACAGGCATAACATGCAATCCCTTCGGACCATTTTTTGATGTAACGGCTCCATCAACAACATGCTCTAAATCAAGACAAAAGTAACTATCCGGTGCACCCAACTCTTCATCGATTTGATTCGCAATTAAAATTTGAATGTAAATCGCTTCAAGGTTTTTACCTTCTTCGTGTTTTTTTAGACAGGTTCGATCATTCACCTCAAGTCGAATTTGATTTTGTCTTAATTCGGTAATGTTGGAATGAGATTTTCCCCCACACATTCGTCCGTAGTAAGAACACGCAAGCTTTCCCACTTCCTTTGGAGAAGCTTTCGACGAAATAGTCTCTATAAGTCCCGAATCTAAAAGCAACGGATTCCCTATGACCGGCGACCCCTTCAAACGTTTCCCATCTCCACTAATTGCACTGTCAGGAACTTCCCTTTTCTCACGATTTTCAAATTGATCAAAATCTATCTTACCACCCGGGCTTAGAACTCTATTGGCTACTTTACTAATTAAAGAAACCACACCATTTTTCATAATACTTACAGCACTTGCTGTCCCTCCCTTCGCCGTACTAATGGTTGCACTAGGACTACTAGTAACAATACCATTTAAACTTGTAACTCTTTTTTCGGTTATTGGTGAAATAAATACTCCACTTTCAAATGAGGGAGTAAAAGGGATTTGGTTTGTAGGAGAGTTACATCTACTCCCCGCGTTTGAAGATGAACTGATAGACATAATTACTTATTTAATTATAAGTTTAAAGATAAGCATTATGTTAAAAAAGGTAAATTAAAAACAATTAAAATGATCTTTTCTAAAAATTCAATTTAGTTCTTTTTTTTGCAAAGTATTTATATAAAACAATCGGAACAACAACTGCGGGACAACCAAAATAAAAGGACACTCTGGTATCAGGATTCCAAAGAACTACAAGTAGGATAAAAACCTGCAGCCATATGGCGAAATGAGTTAAGTAGGGGTATAAAGGCATACGATAAGTGAGTTTAGCTCCGACTTCTTTAAAATGCCTTCGAAAGTGAAGCTGAGACCAGCATATAGATATCCAGCAAATACTACCTGTAAAACCAGAAATAGCTAAAAGTTTAGCATAAATAGAGTCCGCAGATCCAAAAACAGAAAAAAACAGAAGGCCCCACACAGCAATCAAAGTAAATATCGTTGCAAAGACAGGCACTCCGCTAACACTGATTCTACGAAAAAACGTAGGAGCCATACCTCTTTCAGCGAGCGCCAATAAAGTTCTAATCGTAGCATATACACCGCTGTTAGCAGAAGAGATCGCCCCCGTAATAATAACAAAACTAAAAATAGAGGCAAATGTAGTTAAACCGTATTTTTCTAATGCCTCTGAAAATGCATTTGTAGCAAGGCCAGCCTCCTGCCAAGGGAGCAGCAGACCAAGAAGGAAAGTGGGTATTATGTAAAGACCAATTATCCTGTAAGACACTTTTCTTAATGACTTTGGGACTGCGATTTCAGGATGGTGCGCTTCTGATGCAGTCAGACCGATTATCTCCGACCCTTGAAAGTTGGCCATTAGTATAACCATATTAAAAAAAAGAACAGAATAACCGTTAGGAAAAAGACCTTTAACAGATTCAAGAAATTGAGCCTGCTCAAAAGAGTACTTCGGACTGCCCATCCATCCAAAAATAATACAAAAAGAAATCAGACAAAAACCAACAATCAACACTATCTTACAAAGCGCAAGCCAAAATTCAGACTCTCCAAAGATTTTAACAGGAAAAATATTACACAGAGATATAACAAGTCCAAAAAACAATGCCCATATATAAATTGGCACACCAGGAACAAAACTGTTCATAATTATACCCCCTCCAATGCACTCTGAGGGAATGAATATAACCCAGCTACACCAATACGACCAACCCACTCCGCACGCCCATGAGGAGGAGACATGTGTTGCAGCTGCATGAACGAAAGACCCTTGAGAAGGAGATGCTACAGCAAGCTCGGCCAAACACGCAAGGGTCAAGTAAGAAATGATCCCGCCTAAAACGTAGGCTAAAAAAGCACAAGGACCTACTTCATTTAACAGATAACCGGTTCCCAAAAAATACGAAGAACCAATTATACCTCCCAAAGCGATAAGGCCTATATGCCTTGAGGAAAGGCCTCTTTGAAGAGAGTTAAATGCGGGTAAACTTTTTTTTGCATTTTTTAACAACACCAAAGCAACGCCCCTGCTATTATTATATATTTGAATTTTTAAACACAAACCTTCGATTTGTCAATATTTACGTTTTTAATACAAAACTAACAATCAAAAACATATAATATTCGCTCTCGCTATTAACCTAATAAAGCGAA
>VGMB01000112.1 GCA_016866585.1 Chlamydiota bacterium | reverse complement strand
TTATTGAGATCAATCTTTTTATTTCATACACAATCGCGAATGAATAGAATCTTTCATTAATTTTTTGCAAATAACCGATTTCATTTTGTATTATATTAAGCTATTTTTTTAACTTTTGAATGGTTTATGCGAAATATAGTATTTATTTTATCATTTTTATTTTTGACCCAACAGGCTTTTTCTGATGGTAAGATGATCGGATTTGTAGGCATTTCCGGATCAGGAAAGTCAACCTTAGCAAGAGAACTAGGTGTTTTAATGGAAGCTGATGTCTTTTCTGAGACAGAGGAAGAGCAGTGGCCTCATTGGATCCGTTCTGTACATCCTTATAGCGAGTTTTCCTCTTATGTTACATTTAGAGCCCTAAGGGTGGATGCTCTTTGGAAGGCCAAAGAAAAGGTAGATAGTGGAGAGGTTGCAATAGTTGATTCTTATTATGATAAGATTACTTCTTACTATCTTGGCAGGCCTGGTATGGAATGGCTCATTTCTTCAAGCGATCCTTATTTCCCTGTTGTAAAAATGCTCACAGAGCTTGATACAGAGAATTTGCCTAACGTTGATCTTCTAGTTTTTCTTGATGTAGATATATCTACATGGATGCGCTTTTTAGAGAAAAGAGGAAGGATCCGTGATCAGATTGATGGATTTCAGCAGAGCTACCAGATGTATCGATCATATGTGAATGAAGCAGCTGAGAGACTGCAGTCAGAGAAAAATATTCCTGTAGTAATTTTCAAGCCAGAATTTGGAGATCCTGCAGAGGAAGCAAGGCGTCTTTATAAATTACTACAAGAAGTTGAGGGGGTTAATTAATTATGTCTATAATACACAAAGTATTTCAAAACACTCGTCCTTTTGGTTGGGATGCCAATGCCAAAAAACTTGTTGCTAAAAGATTTTTGCCAAATAAAAACATATCGATACCACAATGGCTTGAAGCTGTTTCTAATCAAACTACAGAGGGATACGCTAACCTTAATGATAGGATTGTAGCTAAAAAATCATATACAGAATTACTTTCAGGGAGATACTTTTTTCCAACAAGTGCAGCACTTCATAATGTTCTTTCAGGAAAAGGAAGTCTTGCAGGTTGTATAGTATATCCCTTAAAGGATGATCCAGAGGAAGTAATACAAAACGATATTGCAAAGATTTCTCAATTACTGATGAAGGGAATCGGAGTGGGTCTGAATCTAAGCAATCTTCCACCACGTTTATATCCTGATGCAAATACAGGTAGAGCTATGGCTGGTCCCGTAGAGATGATCCAGTCTATTGCCCATGCTACGGCCCCTCTTGCTGACTATGGTGGGTTAAAAAAAGCTGCATTCATGGGCTCTCTCTCTGCAACACATCCTGATGTAACGACATTCATGTCATTTAAAAGTAAAAAGCAGTTATCGAGTGTAAATGTATCAGTTACAATTGATTCGTCTTTTAAAAAAGCTTTAGCAAATAAAGAGCAGATCCCATTTTCCTTCAAAGTTCATGGAAAAGAAAAATTTCTTACAATGGAGGTATGGCTTAGAATGCAACAAGAGGCTCTTAACAGAGGGCTTGCACCAAGTGATCTACAAATCACTATGGATGGTCAAATTAAAAGCAGCTCTATAGATCAAATTATTGGAAGTATCCAATCAAATATTTTTCATTTAGATCCTGCTAAAATGCTTACAGCGATTTCAACACTTGCCCATGCTACAGGGGATCCGGGTATATTAGATCTCGATGCAATTAACCAAGTAAATCCGACGCATCCTCGTTACTCTGATATAAAAGAGATCTTAGGACAGGGGGAAATACACACTACAACACCCTGTGGGGAGCAGCCTTTGCTACCATACGAGGTATGTCACCTGGGAAGCTTCAATCTCCATGCCTTTCTTGAAGAAGATGGGTACTTTAATGAAAAGAAATTTAAGGAAGCTATTCCAGTAGCTGTTCAATTTATGGATGACTTAATTGAAAGAAGCGATAATGGTCTAGAAATAGCAAATTTAATTTCTAAGACAAACCGCAAAATAGGAATAGGAGTTATGGGTCTTGCAGATACTCTTGCGGAAATAGAGATCCCTTACGATAGTGAAAAGGCGCGTAATTTTGCAAATTATATTGCACTTACTTTGCAATCAGAAGCGGAGAAAGCTTCTCAAAAACTTGCTACTATACGTGGTGCATTTAAAACCTTTGCCATATCCCGTGCGGCGTTATTTGACGCCATCCCTCAAAGGCATGCTACTCTTACGACAATAGCCCCTACAGGACATATATCTACACTTGCGGGATGCTCTTCTTCCATAGAGCCTTATTACCTATTAGAATATGAAAGACTAGCTGCTGGTGTTTTACATGTGAAAAATCCTATCTTAGAAAAAAAACTAGCGAAACTAGATTATTCTTTAGATGAGTGGATTGCTGCTACGATAAGAAAAACTCCCTCATATACCTTTGATGGTACTCTTAAAGGTCTTATTGATGATCCAATGCCTGATGCTACTAAAAATAATCAACTTATAAAGCTTAAAAAAGTCTTTGTAACTTCTGGCGAAATTAAGCCTAAAAACCATTTAAAAATGGTGGCTGTTTTTCAAAAAATCATAGATAATGGCGTTAGTAAAACAATCAATTTACCAAAACAAGCAACAGTGGCAGATGTTGAATCTGTTTTTAAGGAAGCTATAGCTTTTGGACTCAAAGGAATGACTGTCTACAGAGATCAGTCTCAGGATGTTCAAGCTTTATATATGCCTAAAGAATGTCTAACATGTGACCCAATTACCCAAATATGTATGACAGATAATGTACAATATACCCATTTACTTCGTTGTCTTGACTATAATGGAAATGTCAAATATGAACTGCCAGCTATCCTCGTTGATACTGATGATGAATATTTAATTTATAGCAGGCCACATCCTTTAGTTCATCATTATGTAAAAGAAAAAAGTTTTACTCTTGATTTCCCGGAAATACTTTTAGTTTCTAAAAAAGAAAAGCATTGTATTTCTATAGCCTTTGATAAGGATCAGGCTGTGAATATGTATATTAATATGAATATGCCACCAGTGGCTCATAAGACAGGTCATGAATGGATAGATCTAGAACTTGATATAAAACTGTCTAGGCAAGCTAATGGAGATTGGGAAGCTGTTGTTGTTGATCAGGATGAATTTGAAAAAGCTGATTTAACAGTTGAGCAAAGAAAAATAGCTACAGATGAAGTTCAATCTCTTTTACAGAAAATACAAAATGGATCCTTCCCTTTTTCTAGATCTTTAGATGATATCAAAAAATGGGTGCGGTAATCGACCATCGGCTTTGTTGTTTGTAAATTTTTATTTTAATAGGTGGCTTTAAAAGGCTGCCTATTATCGATTTATAGAAATTTTTTTTATATCTTGTTGAATTTCATTTGCTTGCGGTCTTGTTTGTTTTAATTTAATAAATGTGTTATAATTATAAAAGTTAATTTGGTTTTTAGTTTTGGTTGTTTCGAGTTCATTAGCACAAGGTTTGGTAGATTGCTCTAAGTTTTTTTCGCCTGGTTTGCTAAAAAATCTTACTTTACCTCAAAAACAAGAGGTGTTGGAGTCATTAGTTTCCATGATACTCAATAAAGGGGGAAATCATGAAAATTATCCTCTTTCCTGCAGATTGAGAAAGATTGTAAAGGTGGATCCTCAATTGGCTGTCTTGTTTTCTAAGTCGCCTGAAATCACAGATGTTGTTTTTAAGTCATTAGGTATAAGAATACCAGAGAACTATAGCGCCTATTTGGATAAAAAGACCTATCAACAGGCTTTATGGGATGTAGTGCTAGACCCTCAAGAATTTTTAAATAACATATGCCAATATGACATAACTGATCATCAAAGTTTTTTCGATCTGTTTTATATTATTTTAGAAGACATAAGTGATAAGTCTCCAAAAGAAGTAGAAGAGTCGTTTTGCAGAATGATTGAAGAAGCAAGGATCGTAGATCCTGTTATTCTCAAGCAAGCGGCTGTGGCTCTTGCAGTCGTAGACGAAGCAGCAATCTTTTTAGCAAAACACAATATAGGCTCTTATGAAGAGACTATTGCTGTTTTGCAATCTGCTGTTTGCTTTGAGAGATTCTCTGTGAAAACTCTTCAGAACTACCCTCTACTGCAAGAAGAAGATGTTATCGATATATTTAAAATGAGTTTAAAAGTTGATGATCAGATATCTTTGCTGACAATAAAATCACTAAATATCACATCTTCTAAAGGTGTATATAGTCTTGCTTGTTTGATTCTAGACATAGAGCCTCGATTGTTTGTCATGGGCTTTAATAGCTATTTTTGTCCCTCAGATCAAATAGACAAAATGAACCTAGGTGTCCATCTAGCGCTTAATGCACCTGGAGATCTTTCTTCTGTGATCCGTAAGCTTGATCTTACTCTTAGCCAGCGAAAATGGCTTGCTAAAATGGTGATTCTCAGTGGGGCTTCCGAATCTGTTATAAATATCAATGAGTTTAATTTGTTTGATAAGCATGAGATAGAGTGTCTTGAGATAGCTAGAAAAATATCTCCTAAATTGGTTTATGAGGCTTCAAGAAAGACCAGACAAAAATGCTATAGCAATCCAGATCTCAGGCGGGAATCCGTTCGACTATCTTTGTATCGATTTTTAGTTCTTGTAGGAAGCGGCAATCATTATAATTTGAATGATATTTACGATTTTTTTTCCTTAGATAAAAGCAATCTAATATTCGAAGAACAAGAAATTAGAGAAGAAATAAACAAAGACAATATTTACCAAGTATGCCTAGAGCTGTATGTTGCAAATTACGGAGATGAATTTTTTCGTACATCGGATGGAGAAAAAGTATTCAAGGAGATTTCCTCATACAGGAATCGACAAATGGCCTCCTATCTTTTGCACGAGTTAGCATGCCAGTTAGATATAGAAGAATATCTAGATGTGTACATGGATTTAGCCTCTTCTAATGGTAAGATGAATATTCATAAAATTCTTCCTTCCATTCTTATAGCCAAATGGATTAGCGAGATGGACGATCCTGAGTCGCAAGAAGAACATGTTGATAAAGTAAAAGATTGTTTTCAATTACTTAGAGATAGCTTTAGGGATTGTAATACATTTGTTATGGCTAGATTTTTAAGTGCTCTAGAAATCATTGATGGAAATATATTTTTATCCTTTGAGAAAAAAATTGAACTGGTTGGCCGTATTTGCGCTCTTATAGATCCTAAAGATAAAGTCGAGAAGAAGATCAATACAGCAAGTTTTGTAAAAGCCTTGAATTGCGTGATTGCCCTAGGCTCCTTAAAAGCCCAGCAAAAGTTTTTTAATTTAGATTTTTCAGAAGATATAAATATAGATTTGCACCAATTATTACAGGAAATACTTGTAGAGGATTTATTTAAAGAATTACCTCCTATTGAAAATTGTGTGGATAGGTTCAGAGACACTTTTGGTTTAACACGTGTTCCGAATGCGCTTGAAATATACATGCAAAAAATTAATAGACATGGAGAAATTGAAGTAAGGTATGCTCTACAGGATTTTATTGTTTCTGTATTAAACGGAACTTTTTCCGAGGTGCGATATCAAACTGATAGAAGTATTCATTTGAAAACATTACAGCAGATAGATCCTGCCGTTTTTGAGGCATGGAAAGTCATGCCACAAAAGCTTTCTATAGAAGTATCTTTAAAAGATGCAACCGTTGATTATAGAGAAGTATTTATGTTTAGCTGCCTTCATAAACACTGGCATGTTGGTGGTGTAGATTTACTTCCTGAACTGACCCTTTTCCTTGAAAGAGGGATAAAAACTCCTGG
>VGMB01000111.1 GCA_016866585.1 Chlamydiota bacterium | reverse complement strand
AAGAAAAAACACCTTCGGTGGTCCAGGTTCTTTGCAGCTTTTGAATTTAGATGTGGGTTTTACACAAACTATCTTACTTCTTACCTGCAGCTTTACAGCAGGTATAGCTGGCGCCTTTGCCCATAGAAAAAATAAAAAAATGACTGTTGTCTTTTTTATTCTTACTTTTCTTCTTGGGTTTGCGTTCTTTCTTCTTGAACTCTCTGATTTTTCAAGACTGATCGCATCAGGTAACAGCTGGTCTCGCAGTGCTTTTTTATCTGCATTTTTTACCGTTGTTGGTACACATGCTATCCATGTGCTTTTTGCATTGATATGGATACCGGTGCTACTTTTTCCTTTAATAAAAAATCAGATATCACATGAAGAGATACGCCGATTTACTTGCCTTAAGATGTTTTGGCAGTTTTTAAATATAGTTTGGGTTTTTATCTTTACATTCGTTTATTTTGCAGAGAGAGGGTAGTATGATAGATCGTAATCATGGCTGGAATGTTAGTTTTAAGCCTGTACTTTTAGGGTTTATGCTTTCCTTGTTTTTTGCAGTGGCAATGTATCGAATAGCAGACAGGCAACATCTTTCGGGTGACGCTTTTGCTTGGACGATATTTTCTATAGGTTTTATCCAAGCCTTGATCCAGCTTGTTTTTTTTATGCAGGTTGGACTGGAAAATAAACCTCATTGGGTTTCTCTTTCTTTTATTTTTACAGTCATTGTGATTGTAATTGTTGTGGGTGGATCGATTTGGATTATGAATAATTTAGATTATAATCTAATGCCGATGACACGTCCTATGCCAACGCATGGTGCTTTCTAGTTGTTTTGATCCCGTCCCAGATTTACATGGGCCGGGATCAATTCATTTTTCTAAAACTTTATTATGATATGACCCTTTGATAATGAACTGAATGACATACTTGGCGTTTTGCTTGGTATCTCTGTTCCAGAGTTAGTTACAAAAACAATAGTAAATTCGTAATCTTCATCTACTCCCACTATTGGGAAGTTTACTATCGCATGATTTAATATGTTTTTATCAAAAGCAATAGAGCCTTCGCTTTCTGACATTTTAGGGCCATTACCTCTGATTTCGAATCTTCCTTCTTCTTCAATAACGCCATGAATGTATATGTTTATTGGAAGGAATAGGTCTGTATTTGCAAGATAAAAATTAAAAAATGAGAAAATGCCTTCAGCAGGACTATAAGAGTGCGCTATCGATGCTTTGCTGTTACTTCTATTTCTAGGTGAATCATAAGTTACACTCTCCAAAGACAATCCTCGCGGACGTATTTTTATATAGGGATTAGAATCTATTCTTTCAATCGTGCTTCTTAATCTAAAGTACATATTCGTTACTTCAGTTAAAAATTTAGGTCGATAAGACCAGGTTTCTCCCTCTGAATCATCTTCATTTTTCATTGAGATTTGTACTTTGATATTTTTAAGGATATTTCCAGAAACGTTCACAATTTTTTTACAACAGAGTATATAGAGAGAACCTAGAATAATTTTATCACATTCATAAACGTTATCTCTGTAATATTCACCAGCATCTAGATCGATTATTTGCATGGCACGATAAGTTCCTTCAATTGCAATATCCAGTATTCTTTGTCTATCTTCTTCAGTAGCATCTATGGAGATTGAATTAATATCTTCCAGCGCTTTTGATTGTTGTCTAAAAATAGTTTCAGCTTTATGCACGGCCCGCTTAAGGTTGAGTTTCTCTATGAAGGTTGTTGCTTCTAAAATTTGGCCGATTTCAGATGTCAGCCTGTGTATTTCCGATGCTTGATCTACGTTAGGTGTCGGAGCCAGCATACATTCTTCTTTTTCATCAGGAATGATTGGAAATATTTGTCTTTCTTCTTTTTCTATTGGAGATAGTATAAGCTCCAAAAGATCTGTTCTTATTTTCTCTAGTTCCCTTGTTAAGGATGTGCCTTCTTCAAATGCATGTAATAGTGTAGATGATCTAAAGTGGGAGTACTCTTTGTAGGGTTTAGCTAGGCAAGAGTTGATTTGTTCTACACGAAGGGATGTCTTATTTAGATATATATCCAGGGGACTCATTTGCTCTGGTAGGGCGGAACTTTTTTGATTTAGATCTGCCGGTATTGATTGCGCTGCTTGTTGGCTTAGAAATATTGAGGGTGTCAGTAATGATATGCTCATTGAACATTCCTGTGTATTATTTATATTAGGGCAAGGAGTCTAAACTGAAGATTTCATTTATTTCATTAATAATTATTCGTTTTATAAAAATAAATTTTAAATTTCGTTTATCATTGAACATCAATATAATACATGAAAATATGGCGATTCAAATTACATCAAGCTATTGTGGAAATTCTCTAAATTCAATACATTGCCATTTAAATACATTATTGTTTGTAAAAGGGTGTTTCTACATATGCTATCAGGCGCGCAACAATCTCCTTGTCCTCGGAATCACATAACACATCATGTGATTAAAGATATTGCTGATAAGTTGAGACCCCATCTCATACGGCTTAATGAATGTCCAACAGATAAATGCGGTGATGCTGCTCTGTATATAGAGATTATAGCTGAGATTGAGACTGTAAAAAAACAAATAACCAACCATGATTGTCTTTGCGCTATTCATAATGCAATAAATCATTTGGAAAAGGCTGCGGAGCTTTCTAAAAGTGCGGGCCTTAATGAGGAAGTTTTGTGGCATCTTCAGGAAGTCATGGCTTTTCTATTTAAAGTGCAAAATCTCCCCACCTAGCTTTTTATGCACTATATGATAGATCCTTTGCATTTCAGAAATTATAAGTTAATTCACATAATAGAGATGTTCTATGAATAAAAAAAGCCAAGAGCACTTGAGACTTAACGCCCTAAAAGAAGATGATATTTCTACATGGAGAAAGTGGGGGCCTTATGTTTCCGAGAGATCTTGGGGAACAGTTCGTGAAGATTACAGCGCGGATGGTGATGCTTGGAACTTTTTATCTCATGATATGGCACGATCAAAGGCATATCGATGGGGGGAAGATGGACTTGCTGGTATATGTGACTATTACCAGACTATGGTGTTTTCGTTAGCTTTATGGAATGGTAAGGATCCTATACTGAAAGAGCGTCTTTTCGGGCTCACACCTTATGAAGGCAATCACGGCGAAGATGTTAAAGAGTGCTATTACTACCTGGATGCAACACCAACACATTCTTATCTTAAGTATTTATATAAATATCCTCAGGATCCCTACCCTTACGACACTTTGGTTGAAAAAAACAAACAGAGGGGCACTCATGATAGAGAGTTCGAAATATATGATACATCCCTATTTGAGGCGGGCAGATATTTTGATGTATATGTAGAGTATGCTAAGGCAGACATACAAGATATATGTATAAAAATTGAAGTGGTAAACCGCTCGCATCTACCTGCAAGTATCAGTCTTATTCCTCAAATTTGGTATAGAAATCAATGGAGCTGGAAAGAACATTTAGGTGTTGTTCCTGAAATATCGCTCGAGTCAGATAGAAATGGGATTACTTGCTTGTACGCTGATAGCAATCAGCTTCCTCAGCCAGCAAAAATTGTTTCTGGATATCCCGTGCCCTCGATGTATTTACATGGATCCAAGCCTAATGAAATTCTTTTTACTGACAATGAAACTAATAACGAAAAGCTCTATGGTCAAAATGTAAAAAATAGAACGGGATATACCAAAGACGCTTTTCATCGATATATTATCAATAATGAAAATGCAACCAATCCTGAAAAAAAGGGCACAAAAGCATGCTTTTACTACAAAAATGTGGAAATACAAGGTGGCTCTTCTAAGGTTTTTTATTTCAGATTAACAGATAAAAAAGTCAAAGACCCCCTTGATGATATTGAAAAGATCATAGATAAGCGTAAAAACGAAGCAGATGAGTTTTATGATTCTATTCAGTCCAAAAATATTCCTATAGAAGATAGAAAGATCCAAAGAGCTGCACTATCTGGTATGATATGGTCTAAGCAATTTTATTATTATAACATAAGTAAATGGCTATCTGGAGATAATCCTAATTTTCCACCACCACCAGGAAGAGGGGATATTCGTAACGGAAGATGGAAACATATATATGCTCTTGATGTTTTTTCAATGCCTGATAAATGGGAATATCCTTGGTTTGCTGCCTGGGATTTGGCTTTCCATTCTCTTACTTTTTCTCTTGTCGATATGGCGTTTGCCAAAAATCAGATCCGCATCTTACTTACGCATATGTACCAGCGCTCGAATGGACAAATACCTGCATATGAATGGGGTTTTTCAGATCTTAATCCACCCGTACAGGCGCTTGCTCTTTACCGGATTTATCTTCATGAGATAAATGAAACAGGCAAAGGTGACACCTATTTTCTTCACTGGGGCTTTTTAAAAATTATCCGTAATTTTGACTGGTGGCTGAACCGTGTTGATAAAATGGGAAATAACTTATTTGAGGGAGGTTTTTTAGGTCTTGATAATATTTCGATCATTGATAGGAGTGAAAAGCTTGGTGATGGTGGTGTTATACAGCAATCTGATGCTACGGGGTGGATGGGACTTTATGCTATAGTTCTGATGAGGATATCTCTAGAATTGGCAAAGGAGATGCCCGTGTATGAGGGTCTTGCTACCGTTTTTTTCGAGCAGTTCGTTTATATAGCAAGTACGATGCATGATAAAAATAAGATGTGGGATCATGAAGATGGGTTTTTTTATGACATCGTTTTATATCCCGATGGTAGGATCGAAAGACTTAAAATTAGATCATTTGTTGGTATCATACCTTTTTATTCCTTATTTTCTATGGAAGAGCAAGAGCTTTCACGCTTTGAGAAATTTTATGAGCGTATAAAAGATTTTGAAAACCACAATAAAGAAATAGTCTCACGTTGTTTAACAAGAGTGGATTTGCACGGTAAAACAAATTTCTTATTTACCATGATGAATATAGAACAAATAAAGCGTGTATTAAGTAAAGCCTTTGATCCAGAAGAATTTTTATCAGATTACGGCTTGCGCAGCGTATCTAAGTACCATCAAAAGCATCCTTTATATTTTCAAGGGCGATCTGTAACTTACGAACCGGGTGAGTCTTTAGAGAAAATAAAAGGAGGTAATTCAAATTGGAGAGGACCTATTTGGCTTCCGACTAATTTCTTGTTTGTAGATTCTCTAGTCAAGTTGTCTAAATGTATGGGCGAAGATTATCCTATTCCTATGGTAGATGGATCTTCTAAAACTCTTGCAGAATTAAAGCACATGCTTAGAGAGAGGCTTGTAAGTATCTTTAGAAAAAATTCTCATGGTCAGAGGCCTGTTCATGGGGATGTTTCTATTTACTCGCAAAATAAAGAATGGGAAGAGCTTTTGTTGTTTTATGAACACTATCATGGTGATACGGGAAGAGGGCTAGGAGCTAGCCATCAAACAGGATGGAGTGGTCTAGTAGCTAACATGATTTATCTTCTCTATCCAAATGATACATCTGGATAGAGTGTGATCTTTTTTACAATTCTATGATATCTTCTTCAGGTGCTTCAATAAGTTGTTGTACAGAGTAGATGAATTTGACAAGGTTTTTCCAGCTTTTAGTATCTCCAATCATAATTAATGGGGTTATTGAGTCTTTGGTCACTCTCATAAGACGGGCGAAGTTTTCTATATAGTGCGCTAGCGAGCCTGAGGGGGTCTTTACAAGAATCTTTATTAGGTCTTCTAGAAAGTGCTTCTTTTTTAAGCTGTCTTCCATAATTAGATTGAGGTTTGTGAAGTTCGTAGTACTATTGAATATCTCTAAGAGTATTCGTAGCGCGTTTATGTC
>VGMB01000110.1 GCA_016866585.1 Chlamydiota bacterium | reverse complement strand
TTTTTCCATCGACTTCAATTTCTCCCTCTACGATTTTTAGATGGATAGTTTTTGTCGGATCCATGTTTTCTAAAGTGCAATTGTTGTCTTGACTGTAAAGGAAATGTGAAAGCAAAATCATCGAGGGAAGGAGCATCCTTATCATGGTAAGGTCCTGTATTTAATTTTTCTAAGAGATACAAAGTATTGAAAAAAAACTAAAGTGTTTTTTGCATATGTAAGGGACAGGTGCGTCCCTTACATAGAATGTATTTGCGTTTAAATGAGAAGAAATAAAGCCATTAAAAACATTATGATGTCTTCTGCAAGAGTCACGGTAGATAGTGGTACATTAAGAACTGTCCCCATGCAAGCGCAGCGTACGTCGAGTTTATCTCTTAATGCCTTGATAACTCCGACTGCGCCAAAACCAAATACAATCACCGTGAGTAAGTAAATAAGCCATGGAGCAAAATAGGAGAGATATCCAACACCAATTAAAAATTCAATGAAAGGATAGCATACGCCATATACTTTTTGTCTCGACGCCAGAAGGTCATACTTAGCAAAACCCTCTGCAAAACCTTTTATGTTGAAAAATTTAAACATAGCAAACTGCGTTAAAAACAGTCCCATGAAGTTGTGCATCCAACGATGGCCCTTACTTTCTTGGTGTAATGATAATGCGAGCGCTTCTATAGCAACAGTTATAATCAAACAAAATAAAGGCCAGTATTTCATGGCTTTTTGTTTGAAATTTGAAAGTTTTTCGTTATTTTCCATAAATAATATAATACCTTTATTTTCTTCATATGAAGTTTGTGAAATAAAATAAAAGAATTATTTGTTTGGAGAATAAAGAAAGCAATCTACTGTATGGTCTATGACGAGGCCTGCAGCTTGCATATATGAATATATTATCTTAGGACCGACAAATAAAAATCCTTTTTTTCTCAAGTCTTTACTTAGTGCTATTGATATCTCTGTTTGCGTCGGCAGGTCATGCATAGACTGCCACTTTCCGATGATAGGTCTGTTACCTACAAATTGCCATACATATGTATCAAAGCTGCCAAACTCCTTTTGGATTTTTATGAAGGCTTTCGCATTAGATATACAAGAGTTAAGTTTTTTTTTGTGCCTGATGAGGTTGGTATTATTCATCATTTCATCGACTTTTTTTTCAGTATAAAGAGAGACAACCTCAGGATCGAAGTTGTCAAAAGCTAAACGATAAGCAGCTCTTTTTTTTAATACCGTTATCCAACTAAGACCCGCTTGAGCGCCCTCTAGACAAAGAAGTTCAAAATGCATTTTATCATTATGAACAGGTCTTCCCCACTCATTATCGTGATAATCTTCATATAGCTTATCACCGGGGATAAGCCAAGGGCATTTTATTTTTTTTGTTTTCATTTTTTTTTACTGAAAAAATTAAGCTATAAACTAGCAAAAAAAAAATAAGAGTGCTACAACATGTTTTTTTATACTAAGTGTTTTTTATTTTAAATTTATTGGTTCATATGCATCTAGATAAAATTTTCAGAAATTCTCTTACATTTGTTGATCTTTCACATACTTTATCTTCTCAATCACCTTCATGGAATGGTTCATGTGGTTTTTTTTCTGAAATCAAAAAAGATTATGATGACATGTTTAGGGTGCAGCAATTTAAGATGCACGCGGGAATAGGAACACATATGGATGCCCCTTCGCATAAGTTCCAGGGAAGTATATCGATAGATGAAGTAGCCATAGAAAATTTATTCGTTCCTCTTCATATAATTGATGTGTCGCATAAGTCGAGCTCCACCTACGAAATCTCTGTAAAAGACATATTAGACTATGAATCTAGATATGGAAGAATCAAGGGAAATTCATTAGTAATTGGATTTACCGGATGGTGTCATCGTTTTCGCGACTCTAACTCTTATAGAAATCCTGATGAAAATGGGCATATGCATTTTCCCTCTTTTTCGAAAGATGCTGCCCTTTTACTTCTAGACAGAGATGTTGCTGGTCTAGGTATAGATACCTTATCTCCAGATTGTCATGATAAGGAATATCCTGTTCATCATCTCTTCCTTGGTAAAGGAAAATACATAATAGAGAATGTTGCAGATTGCTCTTTAATGATGAAGAGTGGAGGATTCGCTGTTGCCCTGCCTCTAAAAATAGAGGGTGCAACGGAGTCTCCTATTCGATTAATAGGATGTTTTATAAAAATCAGATAGAGGTGTTAATAAAACTTTATTTGATTTTCTAAAAACGATTCGCTTCATTTTATTTTTGTGAGGTGTTATTTTTTTCACCTATATCATGTTTGTTTTTAGTGAAAAAAATTCTTAATAGAGAAAGTCTTATGAAAAAGTCTTATTCCGGTTTCTTTAAATGGTCTATTTGGATACTCGCGGCTGTATTTTATTTTTATGAATTTGTGTTACGTGTATCTCCAAGTGTTATGGTCTCCGAGCTCATGACAAGCTTTGGTATCACAGCTTCTGCAGTTGGAGTCCTGAGCGCTTTCTACCTATATGCATATGCTCCCATGCAATTGCCTGTAGGCGTCCTTATGGATCGCTATGGTGTCAAAAAAGTCTTGAGCTTTGCTTCTATAGTTTGTGGTCTGGGTGCCCTTCTATTTTCGGCCGCAGCTGATCTTTCTGTAGCAAGCCTTGGAAGGCTCATGATAGGTGCAGGATCTTCATTTGCCTTTATTGCCATGGTGTATGTTACATCTCATTGGTTTCCTCCCAAAAAAAGAGCCTTCCTAATAGGGGTAGCTAACTCAATAGCTATGCTTGGTGCTTCTGCAGGATCTGGACCTTTGACTATGGTAATTAAAAATTTTGGATGGAGAGAGTCCATTGCTACGTTCGGTATTTTTGGTGTTATTCTTGGAGTTGCTGTTTTTATTGTTTTTAGAATGGATCGTCATAACAAAGAAGTAGAATCAGAAACCGCTACTACCGATACCCATGTCTTTGAAAATCTCAAGTCTGTAACAAGTAAAAAAAGTATATGGTTCAATGCTCTTGCAGCTTTATTTTTCTATATGACAACGACAGCCTTTGCAGGCCTTTGGGGGCTTTCTTTTGTTCAGATTGCTTATGGTGTTTCTAAAGAAGTTGCCGGTTATGCCATGTCTATGGTTTTTGCTGGATGGCTTGTCGGTGGACCTGTCATGGGCCTTTGGTCTGATATCATCGGCAAAAGAATTACAGCTATACGTCTTGGTATTGTAGGAGCTCTCTTTTGTCTCATCCCTGTTATTTATTTTCCATCCATACCTATTTTTGTTGTATATATTCTACTATTCTTAGTCGGTTTATTCTCTTCAGCAGAGCTTCTTAGTTTTACTCTTGCCATAGAGCTTAATAGCATGAGAGCAAAGGCTACAACAGCTGCCTTCACAAACTTTATGATTTCCTGTGGTGATGCAGTGGTTCAGCCTCTTGTTGGATTTTTATTAGACCTGAATTGGAGTGGAAATATGGAAGGTGGTATTAGGGTGTACTCTGTTCACGACTATCAGATGGCCTTAACATGTCTCCCAATAACCTTAATTTTAGGTTTCGTATGTTTATTCTTTTTTAAAGAATCAAAATCATAAGCAGATCGGAGGGGATTTTGGCTATTTCGTTGCGCTTAAAAACACGCTATGTGGAAACTGCCCAGGATGGGATAATTCACCACTCTTCGTATGTGATTTATTATGAAACTGCCAGGATAGAGTATCTTGCTAGTAAAGGGTATGATATCCATGAGATGGAGAGTAGATCTATACTGTGTCCAGTCGTGTCTATGCAGGCCTATTACCTAAAGCCCTTAAGGTCTCTACAAGAAATAGAGGTAAGGGTGTCTGTACACTCTTACTCTAAGGTTCGTTTTGAAATACTTCACGAAATTTTCAAAGATGGACAAAAAATGGCGTACGCCATTTCTTCCCACTGTTTCATTAACGCTAATTTTAAACCTTTGCCGATACCTCACGAATTAATAGAATCTTTTATACAAGAAATGAGAAAATGAGAAAAATACTTTTGCGATTTGTAGCATTTCCTTTAGTTCTCTTAGCAGGTGTTATTTTTTCTCATCTATTGCACTTATATGTTCATCCAGAATGTACCCTCAGAGATTTTTCATATTCATACCCTTTTGAGCCGTATGAACATTTTAGTATTTCATCAGAAGAAAAAATGAAAATAGATGAGATTTTAAATCAGAAATTCTTCTATCTTGGAAATGGAAAACAAATGACCGCTTATCTTAGTCAAGATGGTAAATACGTTTTAAAATTTTATAATCCTAGATCTTTTGTGAAAAGAGAGTGGTTTGCAAGCTGGAAAAAATTAAAGCAAATGATAACTCTTAAATTTTTCGCGGATGCTTACTTTAATAGAAAGGAAAGAATCGCTCGTCTAGCTCGCAGGAATAAATTGGCATTTTTAGAACTAAAAGAAGAGACGGGTACTATTTATGCCCACTTTAACGATAGCACGCAGTTGGATAAGATAATCCAAATTCAAGAAAAAAATGGATCCTATTCCTCGATAAATATCTTGAGGTATCCCTTTGTTCTTCAAAAAAAAGTTAATATAGCTTCAGAATATCTTTCTTTTCTTGTGAGAGGTGGAGATTTCGAACAAGCTAAACAAGTTGTATATTCATTGGCTAATCTTTTTATTAACAGATCGAAAAAGGGCTACACAGACAGAATTCAGACTCTTCATAATAATTATGGTTTTATTGATGGAGAGGCTGTTCAGATCGATGTAGGGAGGATTGTTAAAATTGCAGACCAGCAAATATCCGAAGTCGCTTCTTTAAAGACTATTTTTAATAGTTTAAAGAGGTCTATTTATGAGATAAATCACGATCTTGGTCTAGAGGTGGAGGATACTTTAGATTTTAAACTTCAGCAATACTATTGTGATATCGATAGTATTAAATAAAAAAAAACTGAATGATCTTCTTTCTCTAAAAAAAATCACTTAAAAACAGCCAATCATGATATCCTATATGTTTCAATTATAATTTACTAAATTTATGCCTATAAATTCTCGTCTTGGAAAAAAAATGGAGCTTGATATTCAACGTTTGGGTATCAACGGTGAAGGTGTTGGAAGCTGGTATGGATGCACCATTTTTGTTGATGGAGCCCTTCCTTTGGAAAAAGTGTATGCAAGTTTGTATGAAAAGAAGAAAAACTACGGGCGTGCTTATCTTTTAAATGTCATAGAGCCCTCTCCAAATCGAGTAGATCCAATATGTCCTTTATTTGGTAAGTGCGGTGGCTGCCAAATTATGCACATGACGTACGAAAGTCAGCTTAGGAATAAAAGGCAAAGAGTAGTTGATGCTCTAGAAAGAATTGGAAAATTCAAAGACTTATATGTCGAAGAATGTATACCTTCTCCCATGCCTCTTGCCTATAGAAATAAAATCCAAATACCGGTTGCAGCTTCAGATGAGGGCATTCGCCTGGGTCTTTATGCAAGAAATTCTCATGATCTTGTCGACATGAAAAAATGTTACATTCATTGTGATCTTGGTGAAAAAGTCTATCAATCGATACAGGAAATAATTAAATCTTCCAGTTTGCATGGTTTTGATTTTAAAACAGGCAAAGGGGAGTTAAGACATCTACTTATTAAAACAGCTGTTGCTACTCAGCAGATACTCGTTATTTTAGTAAGCGCGCAGATGCCTACTTCTCAGATTGTGGAAATGGCAAAAAAAATTATTAATGACAATCCATCAGTAAAAGGGGTCATTCATAATTATAATCCTGAGCAAGGTAACGCGGTGCTTGGAAGCTTGTATACAACACTTGCGGGTGATGATGCTATCGAAGATCTCCTTTGTGGTCTAAGGGTAAAGGTTT
>VGMB01000109.1 GCA_016866585.1 Chlamydiota bacterium | reverse complement strand
AGTTTGTGGGGATGGGGATATAATGGTCATGGAGAATTGGGAAATGGTACTCTAGTCCCTCGTTCATCACCAACTCAAGTAGGAACAAGTTATGATTGGGACTATACTAGAGGAATTGGTCAGGGAGTTCATTGTGTATTTGCATTCAAAAATGATGGAAGTTTGTGGGGATGGGGATACAATTACTATGGTCAATTAGGTCTTGGCGATCAAGTTTCTCGTTCAAATCCAATTCAAATTCCAGGAAATTGGAAAAAAATGAATAATCCATTAAGACGTGGTAATGGTAATTACTACGGAACGATGGGATTTAAATTCGATTAAAAATTATTTAACTTTATTAAAATGCTTAATTTGTATGATTTGATTATTATAAAATCAAATGTTATTCCACCACAGCATAGAAAAGAAATATTAGATTCCTCTAAAACTCAAGATTCGTGTCTTGCTACTTCGGGTCAAACTGAAGATAGTCAAGATCAAGACACCACAATTAGAAATACTTTATGGTATCAAATTGCACCAGAAGTATATTCAAAAATAAATTATGGTGTTGAATCATGTTTTAAAAATATAATACAACCAAGATACAACTGTGATTACAAGTCGCATGAATCAATACAACATCTTTGTTATATAGAAGGTGGTCATTATATAGAGCATAACGATAGTGAGAATTTTAAAAATGGAAAATTGGAAAGATTGTATCCTAGGGATGTCAGTATTATTTTTTATTTAAATGATGAATTTACTGGAGGAGAACTAGAATTTACTCATTTAGGAGTGACAATCAAACCAAAATCTGGTATGATGGTAGCATTCCCCTCATATATTGAATTTTCGCATAAGGTACATCCAGTAAAATCTGGAGAAAGACATGCACTTGTAAGTTGGATTGAAACGAAAGAAAGAATTTATGAAAGACCAAACATCTAATGATCAAAAAGAAATCGTAAAAAAACTTGCCTTTGAATTGTATCAAAATGGAGAAATAAAGGCAGCAAAAGAATTAGCAAAGTCAATAGTAAAATATGAAAATGATTTTAGTATAATTTTATTACTTGCTAGAATACATCATGATGAAAAAGAATTTCAAGATTCTCTAAGAGCTTTGGATTTTTTATTGTCCCATGTTGAGGATGATAATCTATTGTCAAATAAAGCTAAGTGTTTGTATTATCTAAAAAAAGCGAATGAATCTCAAAAAATTTTAGAATCTCTTTCTGAACAAAATGATGATACTAAAATAGATCTTTCTCTTTATAAAAATGCACAAGGAGATTTCAAATCATCATTTGAAATTTTGAAAACACTACCACAAACTGATCATGTCTGTTTTAATAGTGGATGGCATTATCTACAAGAAAACAAATTTAAAGAAGGATTCAAAAATCTTGTTCGAGGAGCAAATCTTAGGGTTTGGGGTAATGAATGGGAGCTTGAGCGACAAGGGATTACAAAAGAAAATCGATGGGATGGAAAAGAAAAAGTAGATACTCTCTGCTATTACCTTGAAGGTGGTATTGGAGATCAATTTATTTTTCTCAGATACACTCAAATAGTTGAAAAATATTGTGATGAAATTTTACTTTTTGCTAGTAAACCAATAGTAAATTTTTTGAAAGAATGTGGATATAAAAATGTTTATCCACATACGGAAGTAATGACTCATGCATGGGACAAGTATGTTCCATCTATGTCTGCCCCGTATATTCTTGAACTGGAAGATCCCTGCCAAGGAATTTATAATCTAAACTATTTGAAGAAAAAATCAAATCCTGTTCCAGAACTGAATAAAATTGCAAACGGTAAAAAGAAAATTTGCATACGATGGAAAGGAAATCCGGAATTTGAACATGAACAATTCAGGACAGTTCCTGTAGAAAAATTACTTTCTCTTGAAAAATATGGTCAACTATTTTCTCTTCAGATAGAAGATAGTGATTTACCAAAAAATGCAAATGTTTGGGATTTATCACATCTAATTAATTCGTGGAGTGATACTTATGATATTCTCCAAGATGCAGATTTAATTGTTACTTCTTGCACTGCTGTTGCACATTTAGCAGCAATTATGGGTAAAAAAGTCATAGTAATTGTTCCATTAGTTCCTTATGTTATTTGGGCTTCTGATGAAATCAATTGGTATGGTGATAACGTTGCTATTGTGAGACAAACGCAGTATAATAGTTGGGATAGTGCAATTCAAAATCTTCACAAACTTTTAACAGATGAAAAGGGCAATTTTTACATTTTATAACCATCAGATTGATTCCGAATTGGTTAGACTTCATCATGAAGTTGTGAATAAATTAAACACTTTAGATAACTGTGATTTTTGCCCATTACAGTACAAACAACCAGATGGAGAAATGTATCCAGATGATGCTATGAATTATGGAATTCAGCATCTCTTTTATGAAAAAAATTATGATACTATCCTAATTCTTGAAGTTGACTGTATTCCATTTAATCCATATTCTTTGGAATATACTTTTAAGACTGCCGAATCTGGCATTTTAGTTGGCGATTCTCAAAGGGCAATGCATTTACAAAATGATGAACATATGTATGTTGCTCCATCTGCGTTTTGTATTGCAAAAGACTTGTACGAAAAACTTGGAAAGATCTCATTTGCACCAACAAGACGTGGTGATATTGCAGAAGAATATACTTACAAGTGTGAAGAACTTGGAAACCCAATAGAATTTTATATGCCAAAACATTTCATCCGCCACCCTAGAAATGGATATCGTTGGGATTTGGGAAAGGGAAGATCTAGTTTTGGTATTGGAACTACATTTGTAAATAAAAATCAAGAATTAATGTTCTTTCATTTATTTGAGTCAAGATCTCATGTTTGGAATAGTATTTTTTATGATAAGTGCGAAGAAATTTTGAATATGAATAAATAGTCAAAAGTAAGAGTTCTGAGTAAAATTAATGTCAAGTATTAAACAATCTCCTCTTGATGCTTTCCTTCACAGAGATCTAAAATCTGGTAGTATGCTTGATAATAGCCTATATGGTATTGGTAGAAATACTAATGGTGAATTTGGATTAAACAATGCTACGGGTTACACTAATTACACATTGACTGGATCACAAAATGTTGTCGATGTTTGGTGTAGTCAAGGGTATTTGCAACTTAAATCTGATGGTTCTTTATTCGCAACTGGATATAATACTTATGGCGAACTTGGACAAGGTGATATAATTTATAGATCATCACCAACTCAAATTCCAGGAGTGTGGGATTCATTTATAAATGATAATGGGGGGCAATATCATAATGGATTTGCATATAAATCTGATGGATCTTTATGGGGATGGGGATATAATGCATTTGGTGTACTTTTAACAAATAATATATTTCCTCGCTCATCACCAGTTCAAGTATTTGCAGCAGGAACATATTCAAAAGTAAGTAGTAGTCATTCTAATCTTCAACTTTTAAAATCCGATGGAACTATGTGGGGAGTTGGATATAATGCATATGGTGGTTTGGGTCAAGTTACTGATATAGTTAATCGCTCATCACCAGTTCAAATGGGAACAGATACCAATTGGACTGATACTGCTTCTGGACATTACTTCAGTCTTGGTTTAAAAAACGATGGAACTCTATGGGGATGGGGATATAATCTTTATGGAGAATTGGGACAGGGTGATATAGTTCCTCGTTCATCACCAGTTCAAATTCCGGGGTCATGGTCTGACATTGGTGCAGATATTCATGTTTCATATGCGAGGAAAACAACCGATAATAAAATTTATATGTGGGGATATAATTCTGTTGGTAATTTTGGTAAAGAAAATGCAAATCCTCGTTCATCTCCTGTTTTATTGGGATCTGATGGAAATTGGAAATCCGTAAGAACCGGGTATACCTATGTAACATACATGACAGATTATAATGACAATCTTTGGGGTGCTGGATCAAATGGAAGTTATCAATTAAATCCAGATGGAATTCCGCGATCTGCTCCAATTCAAATTACAACACATGGATCCGTTGAGAAATTTTCTGCTGGAGTTAGCGGTGCATTTGTTTTAGAAGCAAATAACAATTTACTAGGAAACTTAACGTCTGATCCCCTAACTGATCAATTATATAGTAGAATTTAATTGTAAGAGAAAAATATTATGAATTATGAAAATTCTTATAATATGCAAATAGAAAGTGCATATATCATTAGTTTAAAAAACAATAATATCTCAGAAAAAATGACACAGCGTTGTGCTGAGTCGTGTGAAAAAGTTGGACAAAAATATAAAGTATTTTATGGATTTGATGGCAATAGTGGTGAAATAGTTGTTCCAGATGAACTTAAAGATCAGAGTTGGATTAATTGGCTTAGGTTAAAAACTTCAATTTTAACACCAACACAAATAGCATGTTTATACAGTCATTTTGCTTTATGGACAAAATGTATTGAAATTGATAGACCTATTATTATTTTAGAACATGATTCAATTGTAAAGAAACCTTTAAATTATCATCCACTATACAATAGCATTATCTATTTGGGGTCACAAGAACAAAAAAATGGTGCCCCAATATTTCCAACTCCACCACACGGATCTGCTGAAAAATCTAAATATAGATTCATATGCAGAGCACATGCATACTCAATTGATCCAGCAGTAGCAAAAAATTTAATCGCATATACAATTCAACAAGGAATTCACACAACACTTGATGTTATGATTAATTGTGATATATTTAATATTTCACAATATGGACTTTATGCATATGATGACCCCGGGGTATCTACCATTCATAAAGATTGGGAATACCTCAATAGAGGTTTGTAATTTTTGGAGCATATTATGAACATGATTAAAAGAATTCACATCGTTAATATTAATAATTTTTTTCCCGAATTATTTGAGTTAACATATCCTACTGTTGAAGCATATGCAAAAAAATTTGGATATGAAATCAATCTAATTACTGAGAGAAAATTTCCAGACTGGCATATCAATTATGAAAAGATGCAAGTATGGGAAGATGGCAAAGGTGCAAATTTAAACATTCTTCTGGATGCTGATGTTTTAATTCATCCAGAATTTAATGATGTTATGACATTTGTTCCTAGAAATTTTATTGCATTTAATGATAATTACAATGCAAGCGCAAAGTTTAAATTAAATAATTATTTTATTCGAGATCAAAGAGATGTAGGTATTGCATCCAATTTTGTTGTGTCTACTGATTTGACGCATGATGTTTGGAAACCACTAAAAATTACTCCAGAAGAAGGGAAAGAAATTACTTTTGTAAGAGAAGGAGACATTGACGAATACTGTCTTTCTCATAATATGGCAAAATATGGATTAAAATATTGTGGTATTACTTGGAAACCATGGATGCGTAAATATGTGGTACACACTGGAACTGGTGATAGGGAATATGCATTGGATCTTGCTAGAAAGACCGTAGATAAATGGAGTAAACTATTATGAAAAATATCATTGTAGTTGATGATTTTTATAAAAATCCAGATTCCGTGAGGGACTTTGCACTTTCTATTGAATATCAAACCAGGCAAAGTAAAAATTGGCCAGGACAAGATAGTGTTGATGCGTATCCAAAATTAGAAACAATTGTAGAAATATCTCATATTGTAAATGAAGAAATTACGATACGAGATCAAAATAAATCTGGACATTTTAGAATTACAAAGGATGGAGAATCTGGTTCTCAGCATATTCATTATGACCCAAATCCAGGTCTAAGTTGGGCAGGAGTTGTATACTTAACTCCAGTAAAAAATGAAATAAAAGAATCTGGCACAAAGTTTTGGAGACACAAAAAATACGGATGGGAAAAAATGCCCAGTTCATGTGAGGCAAATCTGCATGGTATTTTTGATACCAAAGACATGAAAAATTTTTTTGAGACAGATGGTGTTGATGAA
>VGMB01000108.1 GCA_016866585.1 Chlamydiota bacterium | reverse complement strand
TTTATAAAATTTTAACCGTCAGTAAAAGAGCTTAAAAAAGCTAAAGAGAGCGAGATGACAATTGATATAACAAATTATCGTACTTTAGGGGCTTTAAGTATTGCTTATGCTCAATCATTAGAAGGAACAGATCGAGCTAAAAATGCAATGAGTAAACTGCCAGAAGCTGTTCAAAAAAAAATTAGACAAAAGCTGATAGATATAGGTAGTTTTTGTTTTGGAGCCGTTGCTATTCGACATGGAATAGGACAAATTGCGCTTGAAGGTTATGAGCAGTTTCCTTATCAATTTAAACCCCGTATTGACTGGGTCTATCACAGTTATTTCGAGAAGAGAATCTCTGTTAGAGAAATAGGTTCTGGTTCAAACGATTGGATTCAATCACTTTTAAAATCATTAGAATATATTGCTTTAGAAAGTAAGATTAACCAATGGGCTGAAAATGATGAGTTTAAAAAGGAAGCTGCAAGTAGAATTATGGATTTCATTAAAAATCCAGCTCAAAAGAATTTGGACTTAAGTAGACTAAATCTTTATTCTCTTCCTGATATATTTGATTGTGCAAAAATGACCTGTGAATTGGAATGTCTTAATTTAAGCAAAAATCAGCTTCAAGATTTTCCCTATTCCTTTAGTAAATTACGTAATTTAAATAATCTAGATTTGAGTTTTAATCAAATTCGCTCATTGCCAATTGAAAAAATGCAAAACTTAAAAAATTTGGAAAAATTAAATTTAACTTCTAATCAAATACAAAGCATACCGAAAGCTATAACAGGTATCTGTAAATTAAAAGTTTTGGAATTATCTAAAAATCGAATCCAATCACTGCCAGATTCTTTTGCTGGTTTAGTTGATCTTTCGGAATTATATTTAACCGGCAATTTATTTTCTTCGATTCCAAATTTCATTTGTAGTATGACGAATTTAAAAGTTTTGTACTTTAATCAAAATCAACTTCAATCAATACCTGAGTCTATAGGAGATTTAGCAGGATTACACAATCTAAATTTAAGTGAAAACCAACTACGTGTTTTGCCTGATTCTATCGGTAGTTTGCATGATCTGCAATTTTTTAATTTACAGAAAAACAGACTTCAATCCCTGCCTGACAATATAGGTTTTTTAACAAAGTTGTTTAATCTTGATTTAAGTGGAAATCAACTTCAATTTCTCCCCAATTCAATATTAAATTTAAGTTCGTATCTTACTGTTAGTCTGATAAATTCAGGACTCTCTTTTGCGGTATTAGAACGGTTAAGGGAACAATTAAATGATCGCGGACATCTTGCTCCTCGTATTACATTTTCTCTCAATGATAGAAGTCGATTTCAAGAATCCCAAACAGTTGATAAATCTCTCGTTCTTCTTTATAAAAATGCTGATGAAAAAGGTTTTGTAAATTTTGAGATAACTTATCCAAATATATATCGATACGTAAGAATAAACCGCAAATTAAATCCAATCCAAGATTGGCTGTCGCGACTTAGCTATATGCAACCAAGTCGACAAGAGGGGAGTGAGGGGTTATCTAAAAAGATCTTGTCTTACCTGCAGCTTGCTGAAAATAACGAGGATTTCAGATGGAAATTATTCGTAACTATTGAGGGGGCTGCTGAAACATGTGGGGATCGTATAGCTCTTTCTGTTCTTGAGCTTGGAATCCAACAACGAATGATGTTGATTGATAAAAACGATCTACCAAGATTCGCTGAATTTTTGATTCACGGTCCATGGATGCTTGATCGTCTTCAAGAAATAGCTAGGCAAAAGATAGAGAGCTTACGCTTTGTAGATGAAATAGAAGTTTATTTAGGATATCCTGTCAAATTGAGAGAAAGACTTGATTTGCAAATAGATGTCGAAAATATGCTTTATTTCGCATGCAGTGGGATAACTCCAGAGGATTTAAATGTTGCTGAAAATCGTATTCAACAGATGCTTATGTCGCCGGATGCTAAAGCTAACATCTTAATCCAGAGAGAGGATTGGATAAGTTCTTTAACAATAAAATATCCTAAACAAGTTAATGATATTATAACTTGCAGAAAAGAAAGTTATGAAGCATTGATGAAATCTTCGAAAGCTATTACGAGTCAGGAAGAAATCGAAATTAAAGAAAAATATGAAAGTGCGCTTTTGGAATTAACTAAAACAGCTCTATTAAGTTAAATTTTGTAAAAACAGCTTAAAGAGTGATTTCCTTTAGAGTTTTTTTGTTTTGAGTGTCTTTTTTATTTGTCTGTAAAACTTATATGTTTAAGAATTTAATTTATTAAAATTCACGATTCTTTTTTACCGAAATCGCTGTCAAGGTAAAAGTATAAAGAGATTCAAAAAAATGACAAGAAACTTTCAAGAGCCATTCCTTCGTCTTTGGACTAAGGAAAAGCTTTGAAATTAGATAATTATGGGGAAATGATCTATTAGTAAGGATTTGAAAATGTGTAGTAACCGTACGCTTCTTGATCAAAACCCAATCCATATGTGGTTTCATCATATCCTGAATAGATGTTGGACAGGCTTTCAGGATATGCTATAAATTCACATCTCTTTGTAAATGCAATTCCATTCATGCATTCAGGCAGTGATTGTAGTTGTAGGTAGCTAAGATCGATTTGTGTTTCTGTTTGATGATTAATAAAATAAAGTAGGATTTTAGCAGCAGTTACGCCTTCATATTCAGTTTTACTCCATCTTAGAATCTCGGTATTGCAGTATGATCTTTGAAGATTTTCATAAATTTTCCATGAGTGAGGTTCTTCAAGGATAGTTGAATATTCATTTATTTGATCAAAGAGGTCTTTTTCTGATATATTTGCATCTTCAAAACGTAATTTACAATCTGAAGGAATGAAGAGTATCTCTAAAGGAAAAAATGAAAATTGTGATTTTTTTATTCGAAGTTCCTCTAAGTTTTCTAAATAAATGAAGCTAGGTGGAAGTTCGGTGAGAGGGTTGTTATTTAACCAGAGCTTTTGTAGCCTTGTTCTAGTTGCTATGGAGTTGAAAATATCTGGTAATGATGATAAGTTGAAATTGTCTAAATTTAGTTGCGTCATTTTCGGAGTGTTTAAAAAGCCTATGATAACTTCTTTAGCTTCTATTCCAAATTCTTGATTTTCAGCCCATTCATTTATAATTGGCTCAATGTTCTCTAACTCCCACTTTTCTGTGATTTCTTGAAAATCGGATATTGGCGATATAAATTTATTGTGTTGGTCTAGGTTGTAAATAATCTTATAAAGATGAGTGCAATTTTTGAGACTTAATTGCTTCTTTAAAACAGAGGGAGATATTAGATGCAATTTTGTCATGTTATTTGCTATTATAATTTTTAAGTTTTTTAATTCACAGTGTGATATTGAGAGTTCTTCAATTTTAGTGTTAGAAATATTGATTTCCTCAATATTATTTAACTTCAATACGACCGAAGGGATTTCGGAGAAAGAATTGTGACTTAAATCAATTTTTGTTGCGTTTTCCAACATTGAAAATGATGATGGAAGTACTGTTAAATCATTACCGCTAAGATCAATGCTAGTGGTTTTTTCTTTGACTATTACCATTTCAAAAATATTCGGCAATGATTTTAAGTTCAGTCCTTTGAGATTAAGGTGTGTACAACTCGGAGAGGAGATTTGATGTTTTAATGCATCGCTAGCTAATTTTATATTCCAGGTGTTGTTGTTTTCTTTTGCCCATTTATCTATAATTTGGTAGCCGTGTGCTATCTCTAAACAGTAAACTAATTGAACTCTGTGAAGGGGTTCTAGGATTTGGTAGGGTCTGTATTCATTTACGCCTTCACATAACTTTTTGAATGAATTTAAAATTATGTTTAATGTTTCAGGAGTAGAGGATTGAAAGATCTTGACTGCAAGTCTATGAATCGAAATATCTATTTCAGTTAAAGTTGCGGGAGGGGAGAATAAGATTTTTAGATTATTCGCACTTGCTACTGTTGATCTAAGGAGGTTTACATCGTTTATAATCCAAGATCTTACTTGATGAGGCAGGTTGGATAGTTTTTCATTTGCATTAGTGATGTCATTCTGGACTATTGAGGGATAAATACTAGTTAGGGATGAGCTAATTTGAATATTTAAAGGAGTTAATGTCATAATTTATCCTGTTTTAATAAAAAATTTCAGATATTATAGAGATTTTTTTTTTATTTGGTATTTAAAAAGAGATTATACCGCTCGTGATTTAAGAAACAGTTTGATAAAAATTCAGGTTGACATGCAACATATTGAGCATGATTCTCTTAAGCGATACTAAACGAACTCAGCTCAAAGCTCAACACAAACGAGAAAGAGATAAAAGGATCTGCGATCGGATCAAAGCCGTGCTATTATTCGATAAAGGCTGGTCCGTTGGTTCAATAGCAGAGGCCTTGTTGCTTTCTGAGGATGCAATACGCCAACATATCTCTGAATACAGAGAATCTAAGAAGTTAAAGCCTGAGAATGGTGGGTCTATCGAAAAGCTTTCCATCGAGCAATCCAGTGAACTTGTAGCCCATCTTCGTAGCCATACCTACCTCTACGTCAAAGATATCATCGCTTATGTTCAGTCCACTTGGCCTGTTACTTATTCGGTTCCTGGTATGCGCAACTGGCTCCAGAGACATGGTTTCTCCTATAAAAAGCCGGCACTTGTACCATGATCTTGCAACGATTTTTTAGACACTAGAAACCCGAACACCGTTTCATATCCCATAATTTTTCATATTCAGCCGGGCTATAATAACCCAAGGTTGAATGAAGCCTTTGTCTATTGTAAAACACCTCTATATATTCAAAAATACTGTTGACAGCTTCTTCTCTTGTTCTATACTTACAAAAATCAACATGCTCTGTTTTTAAGGTATGAAAGAAACTTTCAGCTACAGCATTATCATAGCAACATCCTTTATTGCTCATACTCAATTTAACGTTATACTCTTCCATAAATCCTTTAAAGTACTTGCTGGTATATTGACACCCGCGATCAGAATGATGCATTAGCTCTTTTCCAGGTTTGCGATGTGTAAAAGCTTGATCAAGCGTGTTAAGAACAAGGGGAGTTTCTAAAGACGCTGCCATAGACAATCCCACCACTTTTCTAGAAAAAAGATCTAATGACACAGAGACATACAACCAGCCTTCTTCTGTTGGTACATAGGTTATGTCAGAGACCCACACTTTATTTGGCTCTGTAACATCAAATTGCTGACAGAGATGATTGGGCTCTACACTATGCTCTTCATTCCTTTTAGTTGTCTTTTTCCAAGCTTTCACCATTTTCGCTTGTAGATTCACTTTTTTCATTAATCTTGCCACCCTAGGTCTTGAGCATTGAATGCCTAAACGTTGTAGTGATACATGTATTCTAGGACTTCCGTAAGTACCTCGGCTTTTGTGATAGATTTCTCTTGCTTTCTCTAAAATATTTTGATTTTCAAGGCATCTTTTAGACGGCTTTTGAGGTAAGTAATAGCTGCTTCTTGCTACATTTAATACTTGAGCCATCTTCTCTAAAGGAAAGATATCTTTATTTTTTACCATGAACTCTATTTTGTCCCTTTTGGTTTTGAGAAGATGGCTATGGCTTTTTTTAAGATATCTCTTTCCAAAGTGACATCTGCTAACTGTTTTTTAAGAAGGTAAACTTCCTCGTTACAAGGCTTTAGTTTACCGGATCCAGGGAAGCTTTCTTCTCCATGAGATTCAAATTCTTTGACCCATCCACTAAGAGTAGAAATAGGTATTTCTAAATCTTTACAGATTTTACTCATTGGTTTTTGACTTTCTCTATACAGTTTGACTGCATTTAGCTTAAATTCTCTATCATAATTTCTTATACTCATAGATTATCCCTCCTAACAATTTGTTTAAATTGTTCGGATTCTATGTGTCTAGTAAATTATAGCAAGGTCA
>VGMB01000107.1 GCA_016866585.1 Chlamydiota bacterium | reverse complement strand
ACAAATCTTTTCTCATATGTCAACCTGATCGTTTGCAATATGAAAAAAAGTTTACGAAAACTTTTTTTATTTACTTAGGGAATTTTGCTTAGCGGGAATCGCTGATAATTTATTAGATTTTTCTAAGCTGTTAACAAACCCCTTTTTTGCCTATTTCATACCGATGGCCTGACCATGTTTTCCCTTAACGCAACCAGGTCAGAATGCGAATTTGGAGTATCCGCTGTGGATAGAGCGTAGGTCTCGCGCAATGAACCAAAAAATTACTTGAATTGGACGCTGTATTGGGGAGTCTTTTTGGTTTTTCTCTCCTAACTTCATGCAAAAGTATCCGTAAAAAGACTTTTGTCGATTTGCGGATTGTTTTTGAATGAAAAAAATACATCCGCAAATAGAAATAATTGCCATTTCCGGATGTATTTTTGTCTTAAGAAATTCATCCGCAAAACTCTTGTTTTGCTATTTGCGGATTGATTTATTGCCTCAAAAAGGGTACCATGTGATTAAAATTCAGGAGAATCACATGAAAACAGCCCAATTTGTTGGCCGTGAAGCTGAGATGGCCAGGCTCAAAGGCTTATTGAGCACCAGAAGCGCAAATCTTATTGTGGTCCGAGGCAGAAGAAGGATCGGAAAAAGCAGGCTGCTTGCCGAGTTTGGCAAAGAAATAAAGAGCTATTTTTTTTCTGGAAATCCACCAGCTCCCAAGGTGACGGCACAGTCGCAGCGCGTTGTTTTCGTGAAACAGCTCGAGAGAAATGGCATTCCTGGCGTCCAGCCCGATGATTGGGGAAATATCTTCTGGCATCTTTCCAAACATACCCAAAAAGGAAGGGTCCTGATTGTATTCGACGAAATTTCGTGGATGGGAGGGAAAGATCCAGAATTTTTAGGACATTTAAAAACTGCTTGGGACATGTATTTTAGCAAAAATCCTCATCTAGTTTTTGCACTCTGTGGATCGATTTCTTCTTGGATTGAGAAGAACATTCTCAGCAACACGGGATTTCTTGGAAGAATCATCATTGATATGGTTCTCGAAGAACTTCCTCTTAAAACATGCAATGCATTTTGGCATCCCAAAGAAACGCGTATTACAGCTTATGAAAAATTCAAAGTTTTATCTGTAACCGGAGGTGTGCCGTTCTATTTGGAGCGTATTAAGCCGCATCTACCTGCGGAGCAAAATATTCGAGATTTGTGTTTTTCAAAAGGCGGCCTGCTTGTTCGCGAATTCGATGAAATATTCTCAGATCTTTTTTCTCGTCGCAAAGGGATTCATAAAGAGATCGTGACTTGCCTTGCCAGCGGGCCCAAGGAACTCCAAGAAATTTACAAAGAACTTGGCAAAAGTGGAGGAGGCCTATACAGCCAATATTTGGATGAATTGGTAAAGGCTGGGTTTGTAAGAAGAGAGTTTACATGGGATCTGAAGAGCGGAAAGTACAGGAAGCTAAGCCGTTATAGGTTAAGCGATAATTATTTACGCTTCTACTTGAAGTATATCGGTCCAAACCGCGCTAAAATCGAACAAGAGAAAGTGCCGGAATCGATGCTGAATAATCTTCCTAATTGGGAAGGAGTCATGGGGTTACAATTTGAAAATCTTGTTACCCATAACTGTAAAACTCTTTGGAAGATGTTGAATATTTCGGCCGAAGAAGTGGTTATGGACGGACCGTTTTTTCAAAGCCCAACCACAAAACAGCAAGGATGCCAAATCGACTATATGATTCAAACTCGGTTTCATACCTTGTATTTATGCGAAGTTAAATTTAAGAAGGGTAAGATTGAGAAAAAAATTCTCGATGAAATGGAAGAAAAGAGAACACGATTAATCATTCCAAGGCATTTTTCAATCAGGCCTATTCTTATTCATGTAAATGGGGTAGATGAGAGTGTTTTAGATGCAGGATATTTTGATAAGATAATCGATTTCTCTCAATTATTGGAATAAATTAAAATTGATTTAATAATAAAAAATGATAAAATCAATTTTTCTCCGTTTTATTATTCTTGGTTTATTTTGCATAGTTTGGACAACTCCAATGCAGGCGGCCTCTCGTGTACAAGAAAAAAGGAGCGATGTGGACTACGAACTTCTAAAAATCAAATCCTACAAGCATTGGGACCTATACCTGCATGAAAAAATCAATGCTACCTCGGCAGGACTTTTGTTCAGCTCAAGAAAGAGGATGGCGTAGATGATTTTCTATCGATAGAAGGGGAAGTGCGCGATGAGTTTTTCTTGATAGGGGAAGAGGTGAAGGCTGCTCTCAAAACTCTTTTTCAGCCGGACAAGATGAATTACGCAGCACTGAGCAATACCCCCTGTGTCAGCGTATGTGAAACTGTTGTTAAAAAGGACAATTATAACAATTTACATATTGAAATTAAATTCGTGACTTCCCTGCCACGGTATTTAGGGGAAAATGCAAAAATTTCACAAAACAGAGCCGTTTTATGCAAGGCAGCAAAATAAGATAATCCTGTCAGATGTGAAAATTACACTGAAAGTCTCCATTATCTACTTTTTTTCGTAATCTGAAATCTGGATTAGTGTTTTTACCACAGCATCGGGGCTTAAGCTTATACTATTAATACCGCAGTCCACAAGGAATTGAGCGAATTCAGGATATACAGATGGGGCTTCTCCGCAGATGCCGATCTTACATTTTTTCTTTTTGGCTACTGATATGACATGATGGATAAATTTTTTTACCGCTGGATTTTTTTCGTTAAATAAGTCTGAGATCCTGTCATTGTCTCTATCGACACCAAGAACCATTTGGGTTAGGTCATTGCTACCTATGCTCATCCCATCAAAAAGAGAGCAGAACTCTTCAGCTAGGATGACATTGCTGGGGATCTCACACATGACATAGACCTCAAGGCTATTTTTACCCTGGGTAAGGCTATTTTTTTTCATAGTGCTCAGTACTTTTTTTCCTTCTTCTAGTGTTCTGCATACTGGTATCATGACCTTAACATTAGTGAGGCCCATTTCATCGCGAACTTTTTTGATGGCAGCACACTCTAGGGCAAATCCCTCTTTGTATCCCTCTTTATAATATCGAGAAGCTCCACGCCAGCCAATCATTGCGTTTTCTTCTTTGGGCTCAAAGCTTTCTCCTCCTATTAGATGGGAGTATTCATTCGTTTTAAAATCACTGAAGCGAACTATGACCGTTCTAGGATAAAAGGCCGCGGCAATCAAACCCACACCGCTAGCTAGTTTATCTATAAAATACTGTTTTTTATCTTTGTATTCATGTGTAAGTGAAGAAATTGCTTCTCTCACTTTTTTATTTTTGATCTTATCGAAATAAATAAGGGCCATAGGATGTATTTTTATATGCTCAGAGATAATGAACTCAAGCCTGGCTAGGCCCACACCTTTTGTAGGTAAAAGGCTTATTGCGATCGCATCTTCAGGATGGCCTATGTTTACCATGATATCAGTTTTTGTCTTGGGGATATTTTGAACATCTATGTCTTCTTTATGGATTTTACAAAGACCATCATAGACGATTCCCTCTTCTTCTTTACTGCAATCGATGGTTATATTTTGTCCCGTTTTTATAACTTTTGTTGCATCGCCAGTCCCCACTATACAAGGAAGTCCAAGTTCTCTGCTGACGATTGCAGCATGTGATGTTCTGCCTCCTCTATTAGTGACAATAGCCGAAGCTATCCTCATAATAGGAACCCAGTCCGGATTGGTCATCTCGGTGACAAGGACCTCTCCTTTTTTAAAAAGGTGCATCTCATTTATATTCTCTATAATACGTGCTTTCCCTTGACCTATTTTATTCCCCACACTTTTTCCTCGAGAAAGTGTACGACCTTTTTGTGTTAAGCTATATTGAGTTATCATATGGGAAGGTCGTTTTGATAGGGTAGTCTCAGGTCTTGCCTGAACAATAAAAAGCTCCCCTGTTTTACCGTCTTTAGCAAACTCTATATCCATCGGTGTCCATTTGCCATTACGTTTGCTATAGTGGCTTTCTATGTCCAAAGACCACTTGGCAAGTTGTATCGCGTCATTTTCTGTAATACTGAAGCTGTTTTGTTCTCGTTTTGAGGTGGTAATCTTTTTTATGGATTGAGTTTTAGATTTGCCATAGATGATTTTTGTTTTTTTACTTCCAAGTGTTTTATGGATAATGGGGTAGAGTTTTTTTTTAAGTGTTGGTTTAAAGAGATAAAATTCATCAGGATCGACAGCTCCCTGAACGATATTTTCCCCAAGGCCATTGCTTGCAGTAATAAAGATGAGATCTTGGAATCCAGATTCGGTATCTACCGTAAATATGACACCGGAGCTCCCTACATCGGAGCGAACCATTTTTTGGATACCTATAGATAACGATGTGGTGAAATGGTCAATATTATTTTCTTGTCTATAGGCAATAGCTCTATCTTTAAAAAGAGAGGCAAAACAGCGTAAGCAGGATGTAAGTATATGCTTCTCTCCACGGATATTTAGGAAAGATTCATGTTGCCCTGCAAAGCTTGCCTCGGGCAGGTCTTCGGCAGTTGCAGAGGATCTTACTGCCACATGACACGATGTTTCTTTGCATTGTTTGGAAAGTTTTTGGTATGCCTTGCAGATTGCTCGGTTCAGATCTTGAGGAATCTCACAAGAAAGAATGATCTTTCTGGCAGCAGCGCCTGCTCTTGCTATAGAAACAGAATCCGAGGCGTTAAGGTTGGTAAAAAGCGCTCTTAGTTTTTCTACAACATCGTTATAGTCGAGTAGATAACGATATCCAGCAGATGTAATCGCGAAGCCTGGAGGGATTTTTATTTTTCTTTTTTTAAGATGGCAGTACATTTCGCCTAAAGAAGCATTTTTTCCGCCAACAAGAGCTATGTCTTTCATGGTCATTTCATCAAACCACAGAATATAAGGATCTTTTATCTGCTTTTTTTTCATCTTTTTCAGCCATTATGAATGTTGATGTATGCGTTCATGCCAAGCTTTACTCAAAGATTCTCTATCATCGGGATGTGCTATACTGATAAGCACCTTAGCCCTTTCGCCAAGAGTTTTGCCATATAGATCTGCAATTCCATATTCCGTCACAATATAGTGAGCATGGGCCCTTGTAGTAACGACGCCTGCTCCTGGAGCGAGGATAGAGACAATCTTTGATCTGCCTGAGGCTGTCCTACTAGGCAGTGCTATGACGGGCTTACCATTTTTAGACAGTACTGCGCCACGCATATAATCTATTTGTCCGCCTACGCCTGAGATAATCTTAGTGCCGATGGAATCTGCGCATATCTGGCCTGTTAAATCGACTTCAACAGCGGAGTTAATTGCTACAACCTTAGGGTTTTTTCCTATGATGTGAGGGTTGTTGACGAAGCTTACATCTAGATTTGCAAACATAAGATTATCATCGATGAAATCGTAAAGTTTTTTTGTCCCTATAATAAATGATGAGACAGTTCGGCCGGGATAGACAACCTTTTGGGAGTTGTTAATAATTCCTTTTTCTATGAGTGGTAAAAGGGCATCGGAGAATACCTCAGTATGTACACCGAGGTTTTTGTGGTCCTTGAGTTCAGAGAGAACCGCATTAGGAATCCTACCTATGCCAGTTTGAATCGTAGAGCCATCTTCAATAAGACTGGCTACAAAAAAACCGATCTTTTTTTCTATGTCGCTACTTGTAGAAGACCGGGCCTCGTGTAGGGGTTCGTCTATCTCTATGGCAAAATGAATGTGGTCTTTGTGAAGCAGTCCATCGCCATGCACTCGGGGCATCTGTTTGTTAATCTGTGCTATGATGAGTTTGGCACTATCACACGCAGCTCTTGCCACATCGACACTTGTTCCCAGAGAGCATAGCCCATGCTCATCAGGAGGGCTCACATGGATAAGGGCTACATCTAAAGGTCGGATGTTTTTTCTAAACAGATCTGG
>VGMB01000106.1 GCA_016866585.1 Chlamydiota bacterium | reverse complement strand
CCCCACTTTTAGATAATAATGCTAATGAGGCTGAATGGCGCAGGCTTATCGATCAGGTTTTATCTTTGCCACATGCAGAGATAACTCAAATTGTATTTATCACAAGGCAGCTCCATGTCGATAATGATTCCCTATCTAATAAAGTAAAGATCCTTGAGGCGGTTGCCAAAATCCCTTCAGAGCAAAGAGATCAGTTTTTGCTCGAGTTCAAGGATGAGTTATTGGCAATATCATCGGCTTTTGAAAGAGCAAATGTGATTTCTAATATAGGTGAATTGGAGCCAACATATCGTAGAGAGATAATAAATGCACTCAGAGAGTTTTTCCTACCTACAGATCTAGGATTTGCTGACTGCATTCCAATTTTTTTATCTTTACCTGCAGAGCATTTGCCTGAGTTTATTATTTGTTGTAAAAAAATGTTGTCAGGTTTTACGGATGTAAAACAAAAGAACTCTTTAATATCTAATCTACAACGTATCTCAGAAGATCGCAGACAGATATTATGTGATCTTGCATTAGAGTTTTGTAGTGGTGATACAACAGGTGATTCAATAAATCTTTTTCTGACTATGCTTCGTCACAAACCTGTTACCGATTGCTTAGATATTGTAGAATTAGCAGAAAGACTTGCTACAAACGATGAGGGTATTGAACATAAGATAAAATGGCTTGAAGGTCTTTCTTTCATGACTAAGAGAGAAAGAGCTGAGGTGTTTGAAATTTTTTCTACGCTGTCACAAGAGAACATTCCTCCTCAAGCTAAAAATCGACTCATAAAATCATTTGTATTTTTTCCACCATCATCTACAGATCCTTACATAAAAGAAATGGTCGATAATCTTGTCGCTGTGACTTTAGGAAACCCAGGGATAACAAATAGATTTAAGCTGATGCAAGCTAGCTTTGCTAGAGTCGATGGATCAAAGCACGAAGCTTTGAGAGAGTCCCTTTTAAAGAGGATCTTAAAAATGCCTTTAGATTATGTAAGGCGGGGAATAGCCTTGGAGACATTTAATAATATCCGAATCTTTAATACTGACCATGAAAGTCCATTGGCACTTGGTTGTCTTGATATTATTATAACTGATCCTAATAGAGTTAATCTAAATGATCCTTATAAGGTATTTAAAAAGGTTGCCCAGTCTTTAAGCATAGAAGAATATGAAAATCTAGTTACGACCAATACCGAGGCAGGCGAAGTTTTAGTACAATCTGACTCTCTTAAAACGTTACTAAGTAAATTTATTCCAAAAAGTGAAGTCATGCGTGTATGCAAAAATATGCCCGTAACTCCACATGAATGGATGTCTTTTATACAAACATTTAAGGATAGAATTAGATCTTTAGATTTCTCAAAAAGACAACAAACCTTGAATTATGTGTTGTCTTCTTGCGGAGCTCCTTTAGAAGATCTATGCCAGAACTTTTCTCAACCATTTTTTCTGGAACTATTACAGGCTCCTTTATCTAATGATGTAGGTATTCTCGAAGCTTATTTCCAGGCCATAGCTAAGGTTGTTATGGATAGTTCTAAGGATAAAAGTGAATCGGACGTTCTTAGTCAGGCTGAAGAGGTTTTTCTCAAACTATCCGCCTCCATACGAAATTGCGTAGCGGGAAAGTCTGAAGGTGTTGTCAGTACATACCATATCCTAGATAGAGAATATAGATATAGAAACGAGAGTACTGGTTTCTTGTCTAAAGCAGATAGACATATTAAACAGTTTATCTCAGATGTTGTTCAGATGTCTATAGAAGATCTTTTAGCTAAAGACTCGGGTTTTTTAAGAGAAATCACAGCTGAAAAAAATGAAATAAAGCAAATTTCTCATCAGTCATTACATCTAAAAAATATTTTATCTTCCCCTTTGGGACTTGCCCATAAGATAACATTCGATCAGCATGCTGAGTGTATATATGCTTCCTTACTACAGTACGACGCTCAGGAATTACTTCATGTATTTTATCAGCATTTTACCCCACAGCTTCTCATAGAAAATGTAAAAAGATCATACGATGATCTTTTTAAAACATCTAAAAAAGAAGCCTTAGAGATTTTTAATCTTGTGAATCAAAGTTCAGAGAGCCTTGTTCTACATGATATCTGGGATTTAGACTCTGATTCAGAAGATCTAATCAAATTAAAAGATAAAGGTGCTCTTTATCTTTTATTAAAAGCTGATATTCTAAAAAAAGATCACATAAATCTAGTGCCTAAAAAAGTATGGATAGCTGATTAATCTAGTTTTTCTCTTACTTAATGGATGAGTCGTATTGTGTATGTCTTATCAATATTCTTATGTGTACATTTTTAATCCCTCGTGAGTAGCTTTGAAGCCAAGCTTTTCATAAAAATTCTTAGCATCAGTCCTCTGTTTATTTGTTGTTAACTGGATTATCTTGCATTCACGTTTTCTAGCTAAAGATAGCGCTTGATTGATCATCCACTCTCCGATTCCTTGTTTTCTGTAAGACGACGCGATACGGACGGCCTCAATATTCATACGTAATCCTCCTTGAAAAGTAAGAGAAGGAATAAATATTAAGTGACATGTACCAATAATTGTATTTTCTGTTTCTAAGACCATCAATAAGTGATTGGGATCAGCATCGATTTTTTCAAACGCATTTAAGTAATTTGAAGGAATCGTCTTTAACAGATTCTCTCTATGTTTTCCCAGCTCGTCATCTGCTAGTAAGTAAATAATATCTTCTAGATCACTCTGGTTTGCTTTTCTAAAAATGAGTTCAGCCAATTTTTCTCCGTATATTAATAAAAATTATAGATGTTCAACGCATTTAATTGTTGTATTCTTGACTGCATATACAATAAGCACTTAAAGAGACGTAAATACATGAACATCTTGTTGAATTCAATTATTTTGATTATAAAACGTAGCTATTAAATGATTATAAATAGGAAAAAGGGGCGTTGCATGCGAAGATATCATCAGTTGACAGCTAATGAAGATAAAATTATTCGTCAAAAATACACTGAAAGACCTGGATCTGGGGAGTATGAGGATAACGTACGTGAAGGTGTATACTTATGTAGACAATGTGATGCTCCCTTATATCTTTCCTCTTCTAAGTTTACATCAGGGTGTGGCTGGCCGAGTTTTGATGATGAGATTCCCACAATGGTAAGGCGTCAGCTTGACCTTGATGGTCGTAGGATAGAAATACTTTGTAATAGATGTGGTGGACATTTAGGACACGTATTTGAAGGTGAAGGTTTAACTGATAAAAATATTAGACATTGTGTGAATTCGCTGTCTCTTTTTTTTATATCTTCAAATTTAGGAGAGGGACGTAAGATTGCATATTTTGCCGGAGGTTGTTTTTGGGGCATGGAGTTTTTATTTCAAAAGCTTGAAGGTGTTACTTCTGTTCGATCTGGCTATATTGGCGGAAATGTAGTAAATCCAACCTATGAAGAGGTTTGTAGTGGTCTTACGGGACATTCTGAGGCTGTTGAAGTTGTCTATGATTCAGGTAAGTTGACTTATAAAGATCTTGTTAGATACTTTTTTGAAATACATGACCCAACACAGAGGGGAGGACAAGGTCCTGACTTAGGTTCCCAGTATCGTTCAGGTATATATTATATGACAGAAGAGCAGCATCAGATCGCAATAGAGCTCACGGAAGAACTACAGAAAAAAGGATATCGCGTAGCTACGGAAATTGTCCCAGCTTCTAGATTTTATCCTGCAGAGCCATATCATCAACATTACTATGAGAAAACCGGGAAAATGCCATACTGTCACATATATACAAAGCGTTTTTAGAGTTGGAGTGTGACGTTTTTTATCTTTGTTTTACTTTATCTATGCTCCAGGGGCCCGATCCTAGGTATGTTATAACCATCGCGGCTCCTAAGAGTGAGATGTTTTTGATAAAGAAAAAATGTTGGATTTCTCTTGTGATTGGATCTGGGAAAATCCAAAACCTATGGAAAGAAAAGGTATTAAAAGTAAGGAATAGCACCAAAAGCCAAGCTCCGGTTTTAGCTTTATATCCCAGTAGTACACTAACTCCACCAAAAAGACAACATAGCCCTAAAAAGGGAATAAATATTGTTGCCATGGGTATACCATTTGTTATTGCATGTTTGATTGCAGATTCCGTGAAATGAGAAGGAGCCGCAATCAAAAATAAAGAGGAGAAAAGAAATCTACCTAATACAAGAACAAGTTTCATGTGTTTGACGAGGTGGAGATATTTAGTCTCAAAAAAGGAAACCTCGCTCCTTGTTTACTTTAATTCCTTAGTTAACAATGTTTTATTATATTTTTATTTTTAAAGTCGCATTGTGTTTGTTAATATATTTTTCAAAATACCACTACTATTAAAAACAGACAACTTTATTAATTTTTAGATCCATTGGTTTGATTTTTTTTCCACATTGATTCTAAAAGAGGTCTGATGACTTTAGACAGGTCATCATAAGCAGCTTGTCTCAAGTGAAGATTGTCTGAATAAAAGAATGTGTAGTTAATATCACCCTGGTTATCGAAAAATAATGGATTGATGTCTATGTATATCCTTCTTTTCGTGTTATGGCAGTACTGCTCTACTTTTTCATTTGTTTCATCTATTTCATCCCATAATTCCTTCTTACTTGGGGCTTTATTAATAGATAAGAACACGATCGTGGTGTCAGGGAGTTCTTTGGAAATAGTCTCTGAGAAGGTGGTGAAGTTTTTTAGAATTTCATTTGGTTTTTTGTGAAGGCTTATATCATTACTTCCGCAATAATATACGATGATCTTTGGTTGGTAAGGAATTACGATCTGGTTTGTCCTGAAGATGATCTGGTCTGTGGTTGCTCCCCCAAAGCTTCTATTTATGACAGGTAGAGGAGACATCTGATCTGATAAAGTTTTCCAGTTCACAAAGATGCTGCTTCCAATAAAGAGGATCTCATGCTTTTTAGGTGGGGTTACTTTGTCCTGAGCTAGATATGCCTGGATTTCTTTTTCGAATTTCTTGGTATTTTCAGGTTTCTTAGCTTCCTTGGTGCAATTTGATGGCTCAGGGGTTCTTGGATTTATAGGAATAGGATTTAAACTATAGGGACGATCATAGTTTCCTGCTCGATCTCCATCTGCAATCAACGCATCATCATTAAATTCAGGAATAGGCATTTCTTGTCCTGTTAAGCAAGAACACAAGAAAAATAAGAGTACGTATTTTTTCATAAGGATCCCTTCATAACTCTTGGATACGTGATTTAAAGATTTTTTTCTAAAAAAATGAGCGATATTAAAAAAAACTCTTTTTAACAAACATCTAGATTGATAAAACAAATCTTCGTTCAAATTGAAACATCGGAGTGGATCATGGCAAAAAAGAATCAAATCGAAGAAACAAAGGTGGAAAAGGAAATGACAGCAATAAGAGAAGAGGCATTGCAGAAGCAAGAGGTTCGAAAAACATTTTTAGAACTAGTACAAATTCTATCTAAGGAAGAGTCTTTTGAAGTATCAGGAAATCAGATGCTAGTTATTGAAGATATGAACATAGTTGATTTCATAGATGCATCTTCAAGTTTAGATCTCACAGCAAGACTTGATGCTCTTGGAAAGGCTTTTAATAAGTATTCGTTAGACTTGATTTTAGAAGGATCTATCGGACTCGGTGAATTTAATATTGCAGACTATTCTTGGAACATACTCCCAGGAACATCTGGTAAGCTTGTGATTAAAGCAAGACCTGCTACTTTGAAAAAAAATATCACAGACCTAGTTAGCTTTTTAAAATTGCTCCCTTCAGGTCAAGGATTTGTCCTTAAGCCAGGTCAAGATCTATTAATCCAAGGACTTTCTAAGGAAAGCATGATGGATTATTATGATAGCTGCAAAGATGATGATTCTGTTGAGAAAAAAGACAAAGGACAAGATGAACTCTTCGAGAAGAATTGTTCCTTGCTAAAAGATAATAAATTGTTA
>VGMB01000105.1 GCA_016866585.1 Chlamydiota bacterium | reverse complement strand
CCATTGAAGAAGAAGCTAGAAACCAAGCGAAGATGATCTTTGGAGCAGAGCATGCCTACGTACAGCCTCACTCAGGTGTAGATGCTAATTTGGTAGCTTTTTGGGCGATACTTGTACATAAAGTTCAAAATAAGCAGTTGCATCTTCTTGAGAAAAAGTCTGTTGATGAACTTACAGCTGATGAGTACGAAGTAGTGCGACAGTTGATGATGAAACAGAAGGTTATGGGTTTATCGCTAAATTCCGGCGGGCATTTGACGCATGGATTTAGGCATAATATTTCTTCGAAGATGATGCAATCGGTGTCCTATGAAGTGGACAAAGAAACGGGGCTAATTGATTACAAGACACTAGAAGAGCAAGTTAAAAAAGAAAGACCTCTCATCCTTATTGCAGGTTATTCTTCCTACCCTAGGAAGATAAATTTTGCAAAGATGAGAGAAATTGCTGATACAGTCGGAGCTGTATTGATGGTTGATATGGCTCATTTTGCAGGTCTTGTGGCTGGTAAAGTTATGACTGGCGAGTTTGATCCTGTTCCTTATGCTCATATAGTAACATCAACGACACATAAGACTTTAAGAGGTCCTAGAGGTGGGATAGTTCTTTGCAAGGAAGAGTTTAAGGAAGTTATAGATAAAGGTTGTCCTTTAGTTCTTGGAGGGCCGCTCCCTAACGTACTAGCTGCAAAAGCTGTTGCTTTTAAGGAAGCTAATACAAAAGAATTCCAAGAATATGCTCATCAGGTTGTAAAGAATGCTAGAGCCCTTGCAGAAAGGCTTAAATCTCATGCTATCCCAGTTACTACAGGTGGTACTGATAATCATCTTGTTGTTGTTGATGTTTGGAGTAAGTTCGGTCTTACAGGTCGTCAAGCGGAAACGGCCCTTCGTCAGGCAAGACTTACGGTAAATCGTAATTCGGTTCCTTTTGATGTCAATGGTGCATGGTATACATCAGGTATTAGAATTGGAACGCCTGCGCTCACTACTCTTGGAATGAAGGAATCTCAAATGACAGAGGTGGCTGATTTGATTTTTGAAACGCTCTCCTCTACCGAACCAGCGCAAGCTGAGAGAATAGGTGAAATAAGTAAAGCTAAAATACATATTGATCTACAAGTTTTACATGGCATACAAGAAAAGACCCTATCTCTTCTTGAGAAATTTCCACTGTATCCGGAAATTATCCTCGATTGAAAAAAAAACGAGTAAACGGAATAATCACGATAAAGTTAAGGCAGGTGAAAAATGTACATTTTGAATGAAGACGAAGAAGATGAAGAAAAAATGAAGAAATCTCGTTCCATGGAAGATAAGATAGAAGAGGCTTTGTTAAGCTCTAGACGTATTTTACTTTCAGATCCTGTACATAGTGATAGCGCAAAAGAAGTTATAAGAAAGCTTTGGTTTTTAGAGATATCTAAGCCCGGAGCTCCAATACTTTTGGTCATCAATTCTCCAGGAGGGTCTGTAGACTCTGGTTTTGCTATCTGGGATCAGATCAAAATGATCACGTCTCCTGTTACAACATTGATTACAGGGCTTGCAGCATCTATGGGTTCCGTACTAAGTCTAGCAGCGGCTCCTGGACGACGTTTTGCAACGCCTAATTCAAGGATTATGATTCACCAGCCGTCTATTAATGGTGTTATTCGTGGACAGGCTACAGATCTTGATATTCAAGCCAAAGAGATTATCAAAACGAGAAGTGCATTGGTGAATTTGTACGTAAAAGCAACAGGAAAAGATGTAAAGACTATTGAAAAAGCTATCGACAGAGATTCTTGGATGAGTGCTGAAGAAGCTTTAGAATTTGGCCTTTTAGATAAAGTTGTTTCTTCCTATAAAGACTTAGTTTAGGCAAGGGTACAGATGTTTATTTCTTTTTCTAAGTATCAGGGTTCTGGTAATGATTTCGTTATTATCGATGACAGGGCGACTGTTTTTCCCTGTGAAAAAGATGAATTCATACGCAAGATCTGTCATAGAAGATTTGGAATAGGTGCTGATGGTCTGCTACTTTTGCAGACCTCAGCATGCGCTGGTTTTAAAGTCAGGATTTTCAATTCCGATGGAAAAGAAGTTAGCATGTGCGGTAATGGTTTGCGTTGTTTTGTTCACTACTTGAACTCCTTAGGCTTTAAGGAAGAATCTTATCGAATTGAAACAATGCATGATATTATTGATTGCCAGATTAAAGGAGATAAGATTTTGGTAAGGCTTCAAAAGCCTTACGTTATGAATTGGGGAGTAAATCTAGATGTTGATGATTCAGTTTTCGAAGCTTATGTAGTCCATACTGGAGTTCCTCATGCTGTTATTTTTGTTGATGATTTAGAGCAAGTAAATGTTGAGGAGAGTGGAAGACGGGTGAGGAATCATCCATTATTTGCTCCGGAGGGAGTTAATGTTAACTTCGCAAAGCGTGGAGCTGATGGGGCGTTTCGTGTGAGGACATATGAGCGTGGCGTTGAAGGAGAGACATATGCTTGCGGCACTGGGGCTGCTGCTGTTGCCTTAGCTGCTTGCCAACTTTGGGATGTCACAAGTCCTGTACGGATTGTGCCTTTATCTAAAGAGTCTTTAGAGGTTCGCGTAGAGCAGGCCGTGTCTGGTGGAAAATTATTAGATCTTATCGGAGGAGCCACCGCTGTTTTCGAGGGTAAGTTCTGTTTGGAGCAATTTCTTTAGCCGTTTCTGGCTATTTATCGATATGTTTTTTTTAGATCCTTATTTTTAAATATTAATATTATTTTGACGCTTGCAAGTTTAAGATCAAGAGTGCATCCTCAGTTTCAGAGGGCTCTTGTAGATAAAAATGCCCTGTGATGAAAATTATTTAGAGACTGTTATGAAGGACCATCAGTTACAACCCTCTGATATTCAAGCAGGAAATAAGCTGCTTGCATCTAAAAAATTGAAAAATGTTGTTTTTTCACAAGGAACATATCAAGGGGAAGTCGTATCTCAAAATAAAACTACACTCTGGCCATTTTTACAGCTCAAAGATGACGGTAAGATTAAGGATGCATTTTGTAGTTGCTCTGAAGACTCTCAAGGGTCGATGTGTTCTCATGTGTCAGCTTTATTTTTGCAGGTTATGGGTAATCATGAAAAACCCCTGCATGTTCGATTTAGAGGCTCTTTATGGAATGAGTTATGTTTGATGGCTTCTCGAAGGCATGGTTATGACGAGAGTTGTCTAGAGGTGGGCTCAGAGATTAAAACTGTATCTCCTACGGGGAAACTGTTGTTTTACTGTAGATCCAAGACCCCCAAAGGAAAGAAAACTTTAGATCAGATTATACTGGATAGACCTTTGGAGACAGAGGAAACCTCTCTTAAATTTCTAAATTTTTCTGCAGACGAAATAGCCTTGTGGAAGAAGGGCTCTCCTAGTCATCTTTTACAGTATGAGCTATCATTTTGGTCGGATCTTGCCAAGTGGTGGATGCTGTTATCTGAAGAAAAGCAATCTTACTCAATATCTTTTCCAGATGCTGAAAAGGATCTGCCAAAATGGATAGAAGTTAAATTTGCTGATGTTGAATTTGGGTTTTATATATCAAGGGTTAACTGGCCAAGTATTATTCCATCTCTTAAAAATGTTGAAATTCCTCTTACCATAGAAGATGAGGGATCCTCTTACATTGAAAAAATTGTATATGATAGAAAAAATCGGGCTTTATCCATAGTAGTCAAAGAACCAGAGGCAAAAAAGCAATTTCCAAAAGATCATGCTTTAGAGCTAGAAGGGTGGCTATATATACCGGGCGAAGGTTTTTTTTCTGGGAAAAAAGATGTGCTCTTTACTACAGGTGTAGTTCATGAAGATAAAATAGCTTCTTTATTACAAAAGCATACTCGAATTTTTCAAAAACATCTCAAAGACGAAAAAGTTCATGATGGAAGCTATCCGATACAATATGAGCTCGATTTTGATCAAAATCATAATTTACACATATCAGCTTATTTGTTTGAGAAGGGTGATATGCAGAAGAATGAATCAGCTTACTTTGGATCATGGGTGTATATAGAGGGTATTGGTTTTTATGAGGTGAAAAATCCAATTTTTTCTGGTGTAAATACTGTAATAGCTAAGGATAGAGTTTCTGATTTTGTAAATAAGCATAGGGTATGGCTTAACTCAATAGAGGGATTTCAAACTCACTTGATGACGATAGAGTCTGAATTGCGGTATATGATTAATGAAGAAAATCAGCTTTGTTTTGAATCTCATTTTGAACTTATTGAAGAAAGGGCGGGAATATTAGACTTTGGTGAATGGGTGTATATCTATTTAAAAGGTTTTTTTCAGAAAGAAAGAGAGAAAGGGAACACCTTTGTCACATCGGGGAGTAAAATTTCTAAGCACGAGGTGTCTTCATTCATAAGAAGACATATGCAGGAGTTAAAACATTTAACGGGCTTTTTTGCCCCTGTCTGTCCTGTTGAATCTATCCAAATAGATGTTCTTTTAACAGAACAGGGCAATATTAAAATAAAGCCATATTATAGTTATGCATCTAAAGTGAATCCTGCACGGATACAGTTTTTTGGAGAGTATTGCTATGTCGATAAGGAGGGGTTTTCCTTACTACCTCTGCAAATATCGATGGATCAATATTTAGAAGAAAAGGTTTTAGACAGAAGGCAAGAAACGTACTTTATTTCTAATGAACTAGATGCATTGGCACCGTACATTCGTCTTTGTGATAGTCGCTTAAAGAAAAGTAAAAGGATAAATTTGCGCATTTCTGAAGTTCAAAAAGATGATAAGTCTAAAGAAGGTAAATGGCTTGTTGATCTTGATTATGAAACAGACATAGGAAGAATTGATGCTGTTGAGCTTTGGAAGGGGATGCAGGAGAATAAGAAATACCTTTTTTCTGAAGCTGGGCTTATAGATCTGCGTATGCCTCGTTTTAATTGGTTAAAAACAATTACTAAAAAAAGATGGCTTAAAGGTGGAAAGCAGCTCAGATTGACGTCTTTAGAGTGGATGAGACTTAATGCATTCGAAAGTTTAATTGAGCCGCAGGGAGAGACTGTAAAGGAAGTAAGAACGCGACAGCTTCTTGATGAATTTAGGCAAATGCAGGCTGTTGATAGATTGGATAAACGTGGGCTTAAGAGTGAGCTTCGTTTATATCAAGAAGTGGGGTTGAAGTGGCTTTGGTTTTTATATAGTTATGGGTTGTCAGGACTGCTATGCGATGAGATGGGGCTAGGAAAAACACACCAGGCGATGGGATTGCTAGCCGCTGCATATAATGCAGAGGGGAAAAACAAAAAGTTTTTAATTGTTTGTCCAACCTCTGTGATCTATCACTGGGAGGATTTGCTGGCAAAATTCTTACCACACATGAGAGTTTGTGTCTTTTATGGATTTGGTCGAACGCTTGATTCGTTTGATGAGAAAAGTGACATTTTGCTCACATCCTACGGAACGCTACGCAGTGAGCAGAAATTACTTTCAAAAATTTCTTTTAATGTGGGTGTTTTTGATGAGGTTCAAAATGCTAAGAACATACAGTCGCAAACGCATAAAAGTTTGAAACTCATGAAGTGTCGCATGGTTATTGGGCTTACCGGTACTCCACTAGAGAATAGACTTCTTGATTTGAAAGCGCTATTTGAGCTGATATTGCCTGGATATCTTCCTAGTGATGCGCATTTTAAAGAGTACTTTGTGAGCGCTATAGAAAAGGGTAACGATGAAGAAAAAAGAGCTCTTCTAGCTAATATTGTAAAACCTTTTATCTTGCGTCGTAAGAAGACAGAGGTTTTGTTAGAGCTGCCAGAAAAGATAGAAGAAATATATTATTGCGATCTGTCTCAAGAACAAAAGGTCATGTATAGAGAGGTTTTTTATACTCACAAAGACATGATGATAGATGAGCTTTCTAAAAAGTCTTCATCTAAGGGGTACGTTCATATTTTTTCTGTACTTTCTAAGCT
>VGMB01000104.1 GCA_016866585.1 Chlamydiota bacterium | reverse complement strand
AAGCTATTTGGACTTCTTTGTCTGCAGATTTCGATGCTCAAGCTTCAGTTGATCTTTTAGATGACAGTGCTAATCTTGATGGTTCAGTTTATGGAAATCTAGATGCTTCTGCTTGGTCTTTAGGTCCTAAGTTTGGATATGACACATCTTGGTTACTAGGATGTGGATTTAAGTTCTTAACAAGCATCAACGGTAGCGTACTTTATTCTAAAGACAACGTTCACCTTTCTGGTGCAGTTGATCAATTAACTGTAAGATCTGATTTAATTGGAAGACTTCCGTTTGATAGATCAGGAAAAGTTCACGTATCTAATAGCGGGCATCTTCAAGGTGTTGCTGAAGCAAGACTTGCTCTAGGTTGGGGTTCTTATTTTGGCGATCAAAACTACCATGTAGATTTTGCTGTTGGTTATGATTTTAATGCGTATGTTTCTTCATTTGGATCATACAGTCTACAAGGTATGAATATACGTTTTAGATTAGACTTCTAATTGTTTTGCAATATACCTCGTCATTTTAAAATATGACGTTCCTTCTGACGCCTTGTTAACAAGGCGTCTTTTTTTTTGCCGATACAAAGATTATCAATCTCAGTCTTACAGATAAGAATTAGTGATTTTAATTTAGTAGGATTCTCTACTTGGTTTGTCCAACACAGTATATCCCTATGCTATCTCGCCTTCAGATATACTTTCCTGGCTTATTTATCATCAAGACTGCAGTTCTTTAGCTAAGAATGTGTATCTTGATATGTCTGAGAAAGCTACTCAATTATCATGTTCTTTTTTTCCTGCCACATCGCAACAACTCTAAAAGGTAATTGCTAGGATTTCCATGAACCTAGTTGCATTTTTTTGGGTTTTATTTGTGATTATTTCATCATAAATGGAAAAAAATTCAATAAAATGTAGTTTATCTCCATTTGATGTATAATAATTTTTTTTATTTATTTCCCTATATTGTTTTGCATTTAAAGTATCGATGAGTATTTTCTTCAAGACGTATAAGTGTAAGGCTGAATCTAGACCGACTTACAAACAATCCCTCCAGCTCTTAAGAATTTATAAAAAGAGGGTAATTACTATCGTTCATTTTCTTGAAGATGAGATTTTTATAAATATTAATAGCAATCTAAAGCTATTGAACTCCTGAGCAAAAAATCAAGGTTATTTTATTCGTAATATATTATTTATTAGTGAGTTGTATTTATTTTATAGAAAACGCAAGTGCTGATGTGGCAAGTATCGACAGTTTGATTTTGTAATTATTTGTAATATTGCAAAAACTATGTATATATTTATTTTTTATTAATAATTGGATGGTATAATAAAAATTCACCAATAATAATTTGAAATTACAAGGCTGAATGGTATATTCGTCTACAAATTTATATAATAGATTAACTATTAGCCAGGATACTATTTCTAATAAAAACGAGTCTGTTGATACTTTAGAAAAAACTATCGAATCAAACAGGGTAAGGCCTGTATCTACAAGTGGTTTTTTTGATAGCATACAACTTTTTCATAGAGAAATTGAAAAATGTTATGGTCACTTACCTTGGCCATCAAACTTGCGAAAAATTTGTGTGTGTACTCAAGTTCAAGGAGGTAGAGGGGATATTTCCGCTGCTGCAAAAGTGATAGCACTTATGCAAAGAAGTCATCCCTCATTACATTTCGATTGGGTTATTCAGGGAAGTAATTCAGAAAAAATAATGGCTTCAGAATTTATAGATATTTTTGAAGATAGATCAAAAGTCGTAATAAGTGAATTTAAAGAATTTCCTGAAAACAGTCAAATAGATCTTCTTATTTTAGGACCTTTTGATGGATCATCGAAAAGAATTTTACAAAGTAAAATACAGCGAAATATTCCTGTTTTTTTCTTTATGGAAAACGCAGCGGCTGTAAATGGTAGAATAGTAGGAGATCGAATAGCCTATGAAGTACGGCACCTAATGAACGCAGATTCTTTGCATTATCCAAATCTTCATTCCATTCTTTTTCCTTATTCATATAACAACGTACCAATAATTTCTATGGGACTACAAAAGGGTTCAGGTGTTTTTTTAGATCGATTTAGAATCAATGCTTTCTTATCACAAGGCTACTTTGGTCCTGAATATTTATACAGTATTCAAGAGGAAAAATTAAAAAATCAAATTCTGTATTCATTTAATGGAAATTTCAATAATGATGAAGTCTCTTTTAATTTTGGCTATGCTCATAACTGCTCATCGTGGATGAATTTTATCGATTGTATAGCAATGCAAGAAAAAAATAAAAATGTAGTTGTTGTTCTTAACCAGGAGGGAGCCTCCACACGAGGATTTGTATCTGCTAAAGATTTTGCTGAGAAAATTTTCACTGAATTACGCATAGATTTTTTGCGCAATGAGGGGTATGAAAATATCATTATTAAGTCTGAAGATACAGAAGATATTATAGTTAATAGTGGAGTTCATCTTGAAAAAAAATTCACAGTAATTTTAAGACAGAAATTTGCTTACATCGATGTTAAATACATGCAGCTTGCAGCTGAGCGGATTTTAGCAACAGGGGATAATAGTGCTGCAGAGGCATGGTCTGCTAAATGTAAACTTTATCTATATGATGTTTACTCTCTTGGCTACAAGGATATATTTCTTAACCAGCAAGTCAAAGTAGCAAATGAATGTTCTGAAAATGTAGGTAAAATATTAGAACTTTTTTACTCTTATGTACAACAAGACTCAGTAAAAACTAAGGAAGAATTCGATCGAAAAAATCTTTTATTTAGAAGATTATTAAATGCTCCATCATTACAAGATGAGACACTCGCTTTCTGTGACAAAATCGTCAAAGAATATGACTTCGAAAAAATACTGGAAAATTCTCTTAAAAGATGTGTATGGATTCATACAAATCCTCATTTGAAGCAAATCGAAATCGAAAAAATTGATCAGGATGTTAAAGATCAAATACTTTTAAGTTTCCAGAATAAATCCTATGAAAATTTATCGTTTTCTTCGGAACAGTTTACAGGTATTCAAAAACACATTCAAGATGATGCAATATCAAACGGATTGATCCTTTTTTTAAAAAGGATTTTTAATTGGATTTTGTAATATAAGCTGAATTTTGATTGTGGCATATTAAAATCTTAAATACAAAAAAGAATTTATTTCTGAATTCAATACAGCTTTTCTAAAAAGTATCATATTTGGCACCCTAAATTGTAAAGACGAGATGACTGCTAGAGTTAATAAACTTTTAGTGCCCACTCTTTTTCAAAAGAAATAATCTTTAGCTAGATTAAAAAAAATTGAAAGATTTGCAGATGCAAGTAAGAGAGGATAATGTATCTATTTGCTTTGGCTTTAGTAAATTGTTTCGTGAGCAATTTCACTTAGAAAATAAAACTCATGAAGAATAAATAGTTGCAACAAGTGATCAGTTTTTTTCTATAGGATCTAAACAAGAAAATGCAGGTAACCGATCTTGCATCCTTTATGAAAAAGAGTGTGGTTTTAGTCTAAGGTTGCGGTTAACAAACAGCTTAGGAAAGAAATTGGGTAAATATTTGCATATAGAGAATATTAAGTTTAATTATGGTAATCAGGCTATATGACACGAGCTTAGATCTACAAATCCAAAGGTGATGACATATTGGTTTTTAAAAGACATAAAAAGCTGGAGACTTTTTGTCTTTTTTAAAACAGATGCGAAAGATCTCTACAGTAAAATAGAATCTGGAGTGCTATCACAGAAGTTGATCAGTCTGGAAATAAACGTAGAACTAATAATATCAAGCTCAACGTATAAGGATACTTTCAGGTTTCTCTTACAGGGAAATTTTGAACCCAAGGCATTTAAAGAGGGATTGTAAATCATGCATGTTTCTCCCTCTTATACATCAATCCAAGGAACGATAAATTATAAAAAAATTATGGTTTGTCAGCACATGCTTCAGCTGTTTTATGCATAGCAAGAAGAGGTGTGAGGTATTTTGAAAAACTTCCCTTCGGTAAAAAAGAAATACTTACTGAAGAAGGTCCGTAATTACAACTTTCTTTACCTGTAAGGAGTGAGAAAGTTGATCACTAAGGAATGCTAAAAATAAAATTTAGAGGCTATAAAGCTGTGCATGCAGCACATGTACGGTCTAAGAAATTAGATCTCTTAAAATTAAGAGATGAGATTCTTCGAGTAGTGTAGTTGAGATATTCCATGCTAATCGTTTACAAAACTTCTAGGCAAACGTTCTATACCATAGATTTATATAGATTCTGAGTAGCGATGAATTTTAAAACTAAATACATCTTGTTAAGGCTCTTTATGATCTTTTGTTCTTTGTCCGAGCAGGTGAGGTAACGTTGGTAAAATAATCTCAAATCCAAGCTTTACCGCATCTAAGGATCCAGGTAAGGCAAATAGGAAGCAATCTCCATGCATCCCAGCGCTCGTTCTTGTTAGTAATGACATATCAGGGATTTCTTCGCGTAAATTTTTCCAGTCTTCATGAGTTAAGCGTCTAAATAATTCTCCAAATCCAGGCATAGGCTTTAAGATCCATTTCTCAACTACATCGACTGTTGTATCTCGCTTGCTGAATCCGGTTCCACCTAATGTGAAAATTACGTCAACTTGATTGCTGATCCACCTTTTCAAGAAGGCATTTACTTGATCCTCTTCATTTGGAATTACCTCTAAAGCTAAGACCTCGTATCCATGTTCCTCAAGAGTGTTTTTCGCCCATACTCCAGTATTCTTGCGCCCTCGATCAGAAGTGACTAGTAGAGCGCATTTCCCTCTATTTTTCTTAGCGTTTAGAAAATAATCTATCGAGGGAGCTAAGGGTCTTCCTGTGGAGGAATAAAGCGTGTCATCAGATGGAAAAATAGGAGTAATCACGCAAACAAGAAAGAAAATAATGTACTTAAAAACCATAGCCAACCTCTAATTCTAATCCTGCACTCAAATGCGGCGCACGTTTTTGTTCAAAATAGGTGTTTTTGTTACAATTGCGAAAACTTCCTCGTGGCACCAGCTGTACGAAAAAGACATTCTCTTTATGGTTATGACAACAGGTAATCGGGAGAAGAAATTCTAAATAGCAAGCCCTATGAATTTTTTTTGCATTTTTTCCGTATTTGCTATCTACGACTGTATTGGTACAGTAAACTAAAATTGGGTGTTCTGTCATAAATCAAAGGTTCCATTGTGGATCTGCTAGCCGATCTATACGAAAACCTAGAGAAATGTAGTTCTTTTTATTTAATCGAGTTACCCTGCTTGAGGGAGCATATGAGTTTAAATACTCAAATCGGTATCCAAAAAAGGTGTAAACATCCATATTAAATTATTAGTAACATTTAGCGCACAACCTAAAGATCCTTCAAAATAGATGCGTTTTTTTATTTTTTGCACTTCGAAAATCTTCTTTTTTGTAGTAATTCGAAAGTGTGAATAATTCCTGTAAAAAAGAAAAGAAAATTTGTCATGTTTTATAGAAATATCAAAAAGAATCATAAAATCTCTGCCTTGAAGAGAAGTAATTTTTCATAGTTGTAAATTTTTACAAATTATGGATTTAGTCGAAAAAGTCAGTTTTATTTCTTTTTTAACTCCTTGTTGTCTTAAGTTGTTGGCAAATTGAACTCACTTAATGTTATGAGTACGATGGAATCTGGAGTGAAGAAAAAATATAAAGCAGGGTTCCAAGCAACATATTTGATGTTAGCAAATTAAACGCTATCATGTTTCTGAAGCAGTACCTTACTTACAAGTTGATCGATCTTCTCCTAGTAGTACATCAAACATCCAATAAAATGATTCTCTATCTATTAATCTCTCAGAATCGCTTTACAGATCCGTGCGACATCAGTAGTGAGAGGCTGCTAATAAAATAGTGTGTTTATTAGGATATTTTACACTCTGCCCATCGCATGTATACAATCTTAATAATTGAACGAAGATTTTTTCTAGATGTAGTTGCCATTCTG
>VGMB01000103.1 GCA_016866585.1 Chlamydiota bacterium | reverse complement strand
AGAAGATTTCTGGGTTCATTCGTTTTCTTTCATGTACCATTTCTAAAGAGAAACTAGTTGTCAAAGATTCAATATCTGAGAAAGTTAAACTCCCTCTTAGCTTCTTCATCTCTTGAACTTTACTTCCAAATGCTTTGGATTTTAATATACTATCACTACTGACATCTGTGGGATCTATGCTAGTTGGGTCGATATCCTTTGCATGTAAAAACTTCCAGTTCATTTGCAAATTCAGGCCTTTTTCATCAGTAAAATTCATGCCTGGAGTTGATGTTTCGCCGGCGGTGGGAACGATTTCAGCAGATGAAGTTTCTCTAAATTTTTCAAATTCTCTGCATGTTAGAAGATCTCTGGCTATTAGTTGGGCTACTTTATTGCCAGTTTGCTCGTATCCGCCACCTAAAACAAGCTCATACACTGTGGGCATTTGTTTAGTACGGCTTATTCCAAATTTACAAGTAGTTTCATCATATGAGACGCCTGAATTTAATGCGGATCTTTGTTCAGTTTTTCTGGCTATGGCATTTCTATGAGAGCTCATAGTCTTGATAGTTTTATCAAAACAGGAGGTGCTTTTTTCTGGATCAGAAGTCCGCTCTTCTAAATATTTTTTGAATATTTTATCAACACAGAAATCGATGCCAGTTGAAGAGTTTTTTTGAAAAAATAATTGATCTTTCTCATCTAAGTGCTTGAAAGCTTGAATTCTATGAAATTGTGTTTGGTTTGGAGTAAGTGATAAAGACATTTAATCCCCTTATGTCATTATTATTAATTGATTATTGTAATTTATTTTGCATTTAATTTGAATTTATTATTTATTAATATTTAATATTTGCGCATGTTGCCGAGAAGATGCTTATGATTTAAAAGGAGTTGGTTTGATTTTAGAAAGGCTCTAGCACAACAGGCTATATCAGCAAGCTGTGCTTTAATAATTATTTTGAAATTAGTTTAAGCTCAAAGGAGTTTTTGTATTCTGTTAGAAACTCATCCATGTCAAATTTACTAAAAGCAATTAGATCAGGCATACGATCTTGTGTGCAAACCATATCGAAGTTGTGAGCTTGATAAATGGATCGCTCTATCCATTCACTTTCCGCAGCAGAGCCACGAGCTTCTCTATGGTTATGGGCAAGTAGATACATCATTGCTCCGACTGTTTCTTTAAGAAAAGTTACTCCCTCTTCAATACTCCACGAAAGGGCTTGTTTAAACAGTTTTTTAGCGTCATTTAAGGTGTGTTCAATATCAGTAACATCTTGATGGCCGAGGAGAATGATAGGACGAGTGTTTATTTTTCTAAGGATTTTTTCTTCACTGTTGTTATGATCACTTGCAATGTAGGTTATATATTTTGTGAGAATTTTAGATTCCTCACAGTCAATCGAGTATTTGAGAGATCCGATAGCAAATGCTGTGATTGTAAATGGGAAGTTTTTTTCTTTAATACACGTTGCGATGTTTTCCTTAAAAATATCCAGAAGAATAAGGTTCCAGTTTTTTTCATAAAATTGTGGTCTTTGCTCTCTTAAGGACTTTATGGTTTTTTGAGCAGTTCTTGCTATATCTTCCCCTTGGCTTTTTAGTTGTGTAAAATCCTTTAATAAGGAGACTTTCTTTTTAAACTCTATAAAGCTTTTGTTAAAGGACTCATTTTTTAAAAGCATGTGGCTCATAGATTCAAATGGCTCACAGGATTGCCTTAAGGTAAAGAAGTCCCAGTCTACTTGAAGATCCAGCCTGGATGGGGAGGTTTTTACATTTTCTGTAGCAGCCGTTTTCAAATCATGATGTGGAATTTTATGGATGAAGGCCTTAAAGTTAGAGTTTAAGTACAGAGATTGCCTTATGCTATCTGCGACAACCGCGCTAATTTCGGAGTAGACTCCGCCCAGCAAAAGATGATATGTATTGGGATTTTCTTTGAGGCGAGATAGACCGAACTCGCAGGTTTCTTTGTGGTATTGCTTTCCTTTTATATCAGCATTTCTTTGTTCTACCCTCTGTGCTATTGTTCGTCGTGAGTTGCTTGCAATCTGCAGACAGCTTGAAAAACAGTCTATATTGTTTTCAATAGATCTTTTCATGACAGTTGTTATAGTTCTGATTTTTTCATTTGCCTTTTCGATATACTGTTCTTGATCTGTTGGAGTAGTATGGCCAAAAGCGAACGCTCGATGATCGTTTCTGGTGAATCCGGAAGGTGAGTAAGTTGTCATTGTTTTCTGTAATTTGATTTTTTTTCTAAGTAGTATATTTGAATGCTTTATTAATTTTGAATTTCAAAAATTAATATAACATGTAGGGTTTTTCTTAAATTTTACTTCAAAAAATGACATAACCTTAATAAGGAAATGATTTTAGATTGATCTTTTTTGGGTATAAAATAATCTTAAGATCTTTCATGAGTATTCAGCTGTATAGTGTAGACTCTGAGGCTTTGCTTGCTGCGTCCAAAGTTGGGCTGTTTAATAGTGTTTGAGTCTAAACGATTTCTTATTTTCAGTAAGATATTCATTCATGTGGTAGTTGCCAAACGCAGTTAGATAGGACATTCTTTCTTTGCAATTCTCCATTTTTTAGTTTTTAAGTTGATCTAGGCGTTGCATTTGTAGGTTTATAGAAACGGGTTGATTTCCATAAGATGCGGTTTGGTGTTTTGTTTAGTATAAGAATGTTCAAGTAGATGTTAATTTTATATTTAAAAGTTAATGCAAGCGTCTTTGGGTGTTAAATTTGATTTTAAAAATGATGCTCTCTTTAGTAAAGAGAGCTTTTTAATTGTTGGGATTTTAAGAAAAAGTGGAGTTTAAACTAAAAAAGGTCTATACTTTTCTTGATTTTTTGATAAGGAAATACTATGAAAAATAAATCAGCCCTTCTCGGTAATAAGATCCATTTTACAAGCCTTGGTTGCGCAAGAAACCTTGTTGATTCTGAAGTAATGATAGGCATTCTGCTTAAAGCAGGTTATGAAATAACTGCAGATACAAAAGAGGCTGATTATTTAGTAGTAAATACATGCGGTTTCTTAGCTTCGTCCAGGCAAGAGTCTTGTGATACCATCCAATGGATGATAGATGAAAAAAAGAAAACAGCGAAAGTTATCGTTGCTGGCTGCATGGTGCAAAAACATAAAGACGAGCTTAAAGAAAAATTCAATGACATTCATTATTATCTTGGCTCTGGAGATGTTGAGAAAATTCTCGAGGCCATCCAAGCGCCTGATGCGGGCGAGGCTGTAACGAGCGCTAAGAGCTATCTGCAAATGGGTGAAGTCCCAAGGACTCTTTCCACGCCAAAGCAATACGCCTATCTTAAGATCGCTGAAGGATGTGCAAAGCAGTGCGCCTTTTGTATAATTCCAAAGATTAAAGGAACCCTTAAGAGTAAGTCTATTGAGCAGGTTCTTAAAGAGTTTCAGTTGCTACTTGATCAAGGTGTACACGAAATCATCCTTATTGCTCAAGATCTTGGTGACTGGGGCAAAGAAACCAAAGATAAGCCGGGTCTAGAGACGCTGCTTAAGGAAATTCTTAAGATAAATAAAGACTTTTGGCTCCGCTTGCTCTACCTTTATCCGGATGAGATCACCGATGAGCTTATTGAAATTATCAAAAGTGATGATCGTATATGCAAATATGTTGATATGCCCATGCAACATATCAACAATGAAGTGTTGAAAAACATGAAGAGGAAGACCTCAAAAGAACAAATTATTGATATCGTCACAAAGCTAAGACAAGAAATCCCTTCTATGGTCATAAGAACGAGTCTTATGGTAGGATTCCCTGGAGAAACTCAAGAACAATTTGAAGAGCTTGTCTCCTTTGTTAAGAAGTATCCTCTTGATAACATCGGTATATTCCAGTACTCAAAAGAGGAAGAGTCTGCTTCAGCAAAGATGGATGGTCACATCAGTGAAGAGGTGAAAAAAGAGCGTTTTGAGAAGCTAGCTAGCACCCAGATGAAAGTTTTGCGTAAGCACAACCGTAAATATATCGGTCAGAAGCTTAAGGTTGTTGTTGAAGGATATCACCCAGAATCTCAGTTCCTCATGCGTGGGCGTTTCTATGGACAGTGCCCTGATATTGACGGTCAAGTGATCATCAACGACGGACGTAAGGTCACGGAATTTGGTAAAGTGTATGAAGTGGAGATCACTCAGGTTGCAGACTACGATCTTATTGGCGCTGTGATCGCTCCATGCTTTACAAAAGAACCTAAAAAAGCAAAAAAAGCATCTCAACCTTTAATGATAGCAGGCTAGATGAAATACCCAAGAGTAGTGCTAAAGCCTGGAAAAGAAAAGTCTGTTGTTGTTAACAGGCATCCGTGGATATTTTCAGGTGCCATAGACCAGTTTCCTGTGATGGCTCCTGGTGACATTGCCGATGTGTATTCTTCATCGGGTCAGTTTTTAGCTAGAGGGTACTTTCATCCTGACAACTCGATTGCTGGTAGAATTCTCAGCTTTTCTCAGGAAGATATAGAGTCTATTATTAAATCAAAGATACATGAAGCTCATCTCCTTAGAAAGAGTGTCATGCGTGCTGACACCAACTGCTTTAGATTGATCAACTCGGAGGCTGATGGCCTTCCAGGGTTAGTTGTAGATAAGTATGATGATGTGTATGTAATACAGGTCAATACCTGCGGCATGGACAAGCTAAAGAAATTAGTGATAAAGAACCTAATTGATATTTTTACTCCGCGCTGCATCTATGAGAAATCCGTATCGTCGGCAAGGGATATGGAAGGGTTGGATCCCTTTCAGGGCTACCTTTTCGGTGAGCCTGTAGAAGAGGTGATCGTTGAAGAAAATGGCGTTCAGTTCTTTGTATCGCTTGTTGAAGGACAAAAGACAGGATTATTTCTTGATCATAGAGAGATGAGGCGTCTCATTGCAGATTTTTCTAAGGATAAGAAGGTTTTGAACTGTTTTGCTTACACGGGGGGATTTTCTCTGTATGCATTAAAAGGGGGAGCTTCTCATGTGACGAGCGTAGATATTTCCGAGACAGCATGTAAATACGCAGCAAAGAATACCCACTTAAATCAATATCCATCCGACAGTCATACCGTTGTCGCAGCGGATGTGTTTGACTTCTTACTAGAAGAGAAAGACTGGGACTATGATATCGTCATCATAGATCCACCGGCTTTTGCTAAAAAAAGAAAAGACATTGAGTCGGCCACAAATGGCTACCGCCGTCTTAATAGCCTCGTTCTTTCTAAGGTTAAAAAGGGTACGATAGTCCTTACATCTTCTTGCTCTTACTTTATAGATAAAGACTCATTCCAGAAGATTGTATTTCAAGCTGGATCAGAGACGAAAAGAGACTTAAGGATACTACAACACCATATACTATCTGCGGATCATCCTTTATCCCTGTATCATCCTGAAGGAGACTATTTGAAAAGCTTAGTTCTTTACGTCAGCTGATTTTTTAGTTTTTTGGCAGTAAGTTCTTCCGGGCAGGGGAAATTGATAGATCTTTTTCTTTCCTGTGTGGTTGATGTGCTAGTTTTTGGAAATTTGCTTGGAGCAATTACGCTTGCAACATCAGCTAGTTCTTTCAGACTTCTTTTTTTGCTTGGAGCGCGAAGAGTTTCCACTTTTTCAGCTGTGTTTAAAGCAGAGATATTTACTAGCTCTTCTTTGCTTGACGCAAAAGGGATCTTGTATCCTTTGTTTGAGGGCGCAAGTTCTACTCGTTTTTTTGCTGCACATATTTTAGCTTTTTCTTCATTTAGACTTTTAGGGATCTCTTTGTCGGTTTTTTGTGTAGTTTGTGTAGCTTGTGTAGAAGGCTCGGAACGATTTATTCCTGACATATATCCTCAAAAAATGAAAATGATCTTATAATTTTTTATTTACCTATTTTGCATAAATATTCTCAATATATATTTTTTTGGTGAAAAAGGGCGGTCAAGGATATGACCGCCCTACTAAGAATCATCTGTTAGAAGCCTACGCGTATTTGTCCGCCGTAGCTATGGTCGCTGTAGTTGCCTTGGAACTCTCCGTTATAATACAGCCCAACGGTGA
>VGMB01000102.1 GCA_016866585.1 Chlamydiota bacterium | reverse complement strand
ATTAGCGTATATCGCTTCCTTTTTTTTAGAAATGTTTGTGAAGCGAACCAAGTTGTTTTCTGCTAGATCTTTCATTGGCTTTCCAAGTGTGTAAAAAGAAGACAAGATCGTAGGCGGAAAAGACCTTTATGTCAACTCTGAATCAATATGTGTTGGAAAAAAGAACACTTCTTTTTATCGTATTTGTGACTAGGGAGGTTTTGTGAATGTAAAATTAAATCCAACTTGGCTTCAGCAGCTGCGATCGGAGATAGAATCGGATTATTTTAAACAATTATTGATATATATTGATAATGAGAAAAAACAAGGATGCACCGTATACCCACCTGAGGACCTGGTATTTGAGGCCTTCAATAGAACTCCTTTTAATAAAGTCAGAGTCGTAATTTTAGGACAGGATCCCTATCACGGTAAGAATCAAGCTCACGGCCTAGCTTTTAGTGTCTGTAGAACGGAAAAGATCCCACCATCATTAAAAAATATATACAAAGAGATGATAAGTGATCTTAATATTGAAAAGCCAGAACACGGTTGCCTTGAAAGCTGGGCAGATCAAGGTGTTTTGCTACTTAATTCTACATTGACGGTAAGGGAAAAAGAGCCAAAATCACACCACAATAGAGGTTGGGAACGATTTACCGATGCAGTATTACAGAAACTCATAGAAGAAAAAGATTTTTTAATTTTTGTTTTTTGGGGTAAGTCAGCCCAGGATAAGTTGAAAAATCTTAGGATGAAACAAGGCGCTCATCATTATATTTTAATTGCAGCACACCCCTCTCCATATTCTGCTGTAAATTTTTTAGGATGTAAGCATTTTTCTAAAATTAATCAGATACTAATTAACGAAAAACAAAAACCTATAGATTGGATAATAAAATAACTATTGAATAAAAATTAAATTATAACCATTTTGAGTTTGTGGTCACAATTTAACGGTTTTTATGCAAAATATAAAAAATTTAACAAAAAGTCTCGGCGTTTTTCAGATAGTAATGATTAATATTATTGCTGTAGACAGCATAAGAACCCTACCGTTTGCGGCTTCTTTTGGTTTTTCTTTAGTATTTTATTACCTTTTAATTGGTGTGTGTTTTTTCATTCCTTCCGCATTAGTTGTGGCTGAGCTTGGAACGGGCTGGCCAAGAACTGGCGGTATTTACGTATGGGTGCGAGAAGCTTTTGGAAAAAAATGGAGCTTGGTTTGTATTTGGCTAAACTGGATATATAATATAGTTTGGTATCCTACCATCGTTGCATTGATATCAGGAACAGCTGCTTATCTTTTTAATCCTGATTTTGAAGAAAATAAAATATACATGGCAGTGTCCGTAATTGTAATTTTTTGGATAGCTACCTTAGTAAATTTATTTGGCATGAAGATCTCCAGCTTAGTAAGTACTATTGGTGCTTGTATAGGAACGTTGCTTCCCATGTTAGTAATTGCATTACTTGGTTTTTATTGGTATGTAAAGGGGAATCCTTTAGCTATTAAGATTGATGCTAGCTCTTTTTTACCTAAAATGTCTTTCGATAGTAATCTAGCACTACTCACTAATATAATTTTTGGTCTAATGGGTCTAGAAATGGTGGCAACCCATGGATCAGAGATAAGAAATCCAGCGCGTGATTATCCTAAAGCAGTATTTATTTCTGCTTTAATAATCTTATTTACCATCATCATTTCTTCTCTTGCTATTGCATTGGTTGTACCTGAATCTAGTTTAAACTTAGCTACAGGAGTAATGCAGGCATTTCTTCTCTTTTTAGATGCAATTAATGCTTCTTGGGCTCTAAACATCGTCGCATTATTTATTATCATAGGTGGGATTTGTGGTATTTCAGCTTGGATTATTGGTCCTTCCAAAGGGATCATGGTGGCAAGTAAAGATGGGATTTTACCTAAATTTTTAAGTAAAAAAAATAAGCATGATGTCCCTATAAACGTATTGCTTGTTCAGGCGGTTATTGTTACTATTCTATCTTTATCATTTATTCTTTTTCCAACAGTGAACAGCTCTTACTGGCTTTTATCGGCTATTACTGCGCAATTATCTATTTTAGTGTATATTATTCTTTTTGCTACAGCTATCAGGCTGCATCATAAAAGAAGAGATGTTAAACGTTCTTTTTCTGTGCCTGGTAAAAAAATAGGGATGTGGGTCGTATCTGGTTTGGGATCCTTTACTTGTATGATAATTTTTGCACTAGGATTCGTACCACCTTCGATAATACCATCAGACGTCATCACAAATTACCCGTTAACCCTTTTGCTAGGGATTATTCTTGTAGTGTGCATTCCCTTTTTGTTGTTACGCTTTTTTAAAGAAAAAAAAACAGGTAATTTGTTCTAGTTTCTTTTTTTTCCACGCTAGTTTTATATTTTTTTTAATGATAAGATTTTCCTTTTCGGTAAATAAAAATATATATCTTAAAGAAGCTTTATGCAACTTCCTCAGCAATTACAAGAATCTATTGAAAATAGATTACTTAATCAGTCGATACATCAGATATCTGAAGCCTCTTCATGTTTATCTGAAAAGTATAGACAAGGTGTCAAAAATGATGGATATGTCCAAACTAATCAAGAACGAATGGCATATATTCTTTCTAGAATGCCCGCCACATATGCCTCAATTGTTACCGTCTTTAAAGAGTTAAGGGACAGGATGCCCTCTTTTAATCCTAAAAGCTTTTTCGACCTTGGTTCTGGGCCTGGTACGGGTTTATGGGCAGCGGATACTGTATTCCCTAATCTAATTCAGTATTCTGCCTGGGAAATCGATGATGAATTTAATAAACTTTCTGCCTTACTTACTGAAGAACATTTGGTACTTAAAAACACTATAAGGAAAAGAAAAAATTTAGAACTAGATAGAGATTTTTTTTCTGCGGATTTAGTTCTTCTTTCGTATGCAATAGGAGAAATTCCTTCGCAATATTGGGAGTCTATTTTTTCAGATATTTGGAAAAATGTTAACCACTCTTTAGTGATAGTTGAACCAGGAACACCTATTGGTTATGAAAGGATTTTAAAAATTCGTGATATTTTACTTCGTCAAGATGCGCACCTCATAGCCCCATGCCCTCACAGCTCTAAATGCCCCTTACAGAAACCAGATTGGTGTCATTTTTATGCTAGAGTGGAGCGCTCTGCGTTGCACAGAAAAATTAAAAATGCTTCTTTGAATTATGAAGATGAAAAATTTTCATATTTAGTATTTTCTAAGCACCCAATTGAAAAAAATATCAATGCTCGGATTTTACGCTATCCTCAAGTACTTAAAGGGCATACTAAGCTCATAACTTGTGATAAAAGCCAAATAATTCAAAACCTAACTATTACGAAAAAAGAAAAAGAAAAATATAAATTAGCCAAGAAAAAAGATTGGGGAGATAGTTTTTAATTTTTTATTAGTTATTAATAATTAATACATAGTGATTGTAAATTGCGTTATTTATTATAATTAAATCACGTCCCTGAAAATAGGTTATTTATGGATCATAAAAACTATCTTTATTTATTACATCAGCTCTCCTTTAGGAAAAAAGCTCAATGTGTTGTTCAAGGCAGTGTGATATTTGTAGAATCTACACCTCAAAGTCAAAATTGGCAGGTATCATCAAGAATTCTTGATGGGGATATTAAAAAAATTCCTCGTTTTTTGAAGAACAGTCTGACATCAAAAGGAATTTTAAAATGGCAGGAAAGAGGAGCCTACTTAAGGTTAGATCCTGTTTCTAATCATGTATACTTAATACAAGATGTCAAGGTATCTAAAAAATATGTGCCATTTAAATATTTAATTAATGATTTTGTCCAATTAGCAACAGAATGGAAAAACATGATTGAAAATATAACTAATAGCGGTGAAGAATTTTTACATATTGGTTAAATTTTTTTATCTTCTTTTTCTAAAAAAGTTATATAAAAAACCAATAATAAATCCCCCCACAAATCCATCTATAAATGCCCATATTCCACTAATTATCCCACTCCAAAATGATGGTGCATAACCTACATACATTCCCCCCATAGTTTTCACAAAGGGAACGCCCCATTCCAGCGCTGAAAACCAACAGGCGAGAACAGCAAAACCACCCCACACTATTCCTATGGCTAAAGCAAGGCTTATTACTGATATTTTTGCGTATTTTTCTTCTTTCATGGTACACCAATAGTTAAATTTTATTAATATATACTAATACCAATTATTATGAATTTATATTAATTTCAATATAAATTTTTTATTTTCATTTTTTTCTTGATATAAGTTGATATTTCCTTAAAATTTTTTCTTTTTATAATTCGAAGGAGAAATCGTGTATAAAGGTTCTATTGTTGCTCTAATTACACCATTTGATGATGCAGGAAATGTTGACTTTGTAGCTTTTCGTAAATTAATTCATTTTCATTTAAAACAAGAAACACAAGGAATAGTTGTTTGTGGAACAACTGGAGAGTCTGTAACTTTATCCGAAGATGAGCAATTCGATTTGTTAAAAGTTGCTCTAGAAGAGGCTCAAGGAAAATTGCCAATAATTATGGGTACGGGAACAAATGACACGAAGGTAAGTATTTCTAGAACAACGAAAGCAAAAAATATGGGTGCTGATGCTTGTTTGGTAATAGTCCCTTATTATAATCGACCTTCGTTTGATGGGTGCTTTGAGCACTATAGCCAGATAGCACAAGTGGGCTTACCTATGATAGTTTATCATAATCCGGGACGCACCGGAGTGAAATTACATGCTGAACAATTAGCTAAGATTTGTAATCTTGAAGGCGTGATTGGATTGAAGGAATCATCTGGTGATTTAAATTTGGTAGCTGAATTTATTGACATTTGCAGAACACCTGTTTTTTCTGGCGATGATGCTCTGACCATACCAATGGTAGCGCTGGGTGCAGTCGGTGTTATTTCAGTGGCTGCAAATGCGATTCCCGCTAAGTTCTCTGAATTCGTAGAATATTGTCTGGCTGGTAATTTCTTTAAGGCCCGTGAGCTGTTTCGTCAAATTTCTCCTTTTTGCAAGTCTTTGTTTTTAGATACCAATCCACAAGGTATTAAATATGCGGTGAGCTTAGTGGTAGGTTGTAAATACCAGGTTCGATTGCCCTTAGTGAAGTCTAGTAAAGAAATACAAGATACAATTAAAGGAAGTCTTTCAAAGTGTACATCAATTGAGATTAATACTCCCTAAGAATGCTTATCTATAAATGTGTAAAATAAATCCAAAGAATCATTAATTTGTAAAGCCGATTTACATGGGGCAGTTAGAAACTGCCCTTTTTTTATTTTGGCTGCATTCTTGCGATAAGGTGATCTCCAACTCTTAGTGCATTTGCTATAATAGTTAAACTTGGATTTACAGCAGAACTTGAAACAAAGAAACTAGCATCAACAACATACAGGTTATCTATATCATGTGCTTTGCAGTTGACATCAAGTGCTGACGTTTTAGGATCTTTTCCAAATCGTACTGTTCCACATTGGTGTGCTGTGCCAGCAAGTGGTATTTTTTTACCTAAATATGCAGAATTTGGAATTAGATGATGAGGTATTCCACATGAAGAAAGAAGCTGCTTCAATTGATGGATTAACTTTTTATGGGACTCTGTATTATTACTTGTATAGTTGAGTTGTATTCCATGTGTATTAGATAAAACGACTCTATTATTAGGATCTGGTAGATCTTCTGTCGTAAGCCAAAAATCAATACTATGCTTTGCTAGTGGATCCAGTAAGAATGTAGGAACAAAGGCTGCTGCATCTGCTTTGAACATGTACTTATCTGATTTACCTAGCATTTGGATATGTCCCATAGGGAAAGGCCAGCTTGGTGTTTCAAAATAGAAATCGTTTATTCCCATGGTTTTTTGGAATTGTGTGGGATTTTCATGAGGGGTGATAGCTATCATTGCTGAATTGTTATGGCACATGTAGTGACGGCCTACAACGTCAGAGCTATTGGCAAGACCATTAGGATGCCTATCATTTTTCGATCGTAGTAGTAAAGCTGCAGAATTTATTGCACCACATGCAACAACAACAATGTTACCTTTGAAT
>VGMB01000101.1 GCA_016866585.1 Chlamydiota bacterium | reverse complement strand
GCCCTGGTTATTAGTGGTTTAGCATCGTTTCAATACTAAGTACTTCATAAGATCTTAGCTAATCACATGGGGGTTCATTTTGGTTTCATATAAAGAATTGATTGGCTTCTTTTGGAAATTCGTTCGAAAGCAGAGGTTTACATTCTGCTGCCTCTTCATCCAGGACTGTGTAAACACCTTGGACTCCCTCTTATGGCCATTTATCTTGCGATGGGTGATTGATATTTTCACTCAAAATGAAGTCAACCGTGCATTGGCGTGGCACTCTCTTCAAACACCAATCATCATAAGCATTTGCCTAATTATTTTTATCGAAATCAATTCTCGCTCCATGGGCTTTTTCATGGCAAAGGCTATCCCAAGATTACAGGCAGATGTTCGTATGACCATGTTTGATCATATCCAAGAGCATTCACCACACTATTTTAATGAACGATTTGCCGGAAGTTTAGCTAGTAAAATATCAGATATGACCACTGCGGTAGAATCCATTTTACAACAACTATTTTGGCCTATCATTTCCTCTATTGCCATGTCTATCTTTGGCGCAATTTTCCTTTGGTTTGTCCACCCAATACTTGCTTGCATTTTGATTTTATGGATCATCGCCCATCTAAGCATCTGCCTTATGTTCAGTAAGACATGTGATGTATACGAACATCAGCATGGAGAATCTCGTAGCACTCTTGTTGGAAAAATCGTTGATAGCCTAACAAATTATTTTGCTGTAAATCTGTTCTATCGTTTTAGCTACGAAAAAAGAGCATTAGCCCCCCATCAGATCGAAGAAGAAAAAACCAATATTGCTGCTAGAAAATATGTCGAGAAAATGCGGAGCGTCACATCATTCTTTTATGTCACCATCTGCTTTATTGGTATCAACGGATTTGTTATCTATTTATGGCTTCAACACCAAATCACGACAGGAGAAGTAGCCCAGGTGTTCAGCACTATGTGGAACATTGCAGCAGTCATGTGGGCAGTCGGTGGAGCTTTGCCAGCTTTCTTTCAGTCCTTTGGTATAGCAAAACAGGCCTACTCTGTGATGCTAGATCCTCAGGATATGGGAGATAAGCCCGATGCAAAAGATTTAAAGATCAAAGCTGGAGAGATCGTCTTTGAAAATGTGTCATTCCAGTACGGCGAAACAAAACTCTTTTCCAATAAAAATGTCCACATTCGCGGAGGAGAAAAGGTTGGGTTGGTTGGGTTTACAGGAGCTGGGAAATCAACTTTCATAAGCCTCATTTTAAGGTTATTTACACTGCACACCGGAAAGATCCTCATTGATGGAAAAAATATAGCCGACATCACGTTGGAATCCTTAAGAAGACAGATAGCCTTGATCCCCCAAGATCCTGTGCTATTTCACAGAACACTGCGTGAAAATATATCCTATGGAAAACCTGAAGCAAATGAAGCTGAGATCTTCGCTGCGGCCAAGTTAGCACACTGCGATGAGTTTATCCGTAATATTCCCAAAGGTTATGATTCAAAAGTTGGTGAAAGAGGAACAAAACTATCTGGAGGAGAAAAACAAAGGATTGCAATCGCAAGAGCAATCCTTGTAGATGCGCCTATTCTTATTCTAGACGAAGCTACATCATCACTTGATTCCGTAACGGAAAAATATATCCAGGACAGCTTATCAACCATCATGCAAGGTAGAACAACTATTGTGATCGCTCACCGCCTTTCAACACTCTCTCGCATGGATCGTATCCTAGTTTTTGATAAAGGGAAAATTGTTGAAGAAGGAACTCATACTGATCTGATGAACATGAATGGCATGTATGCCAAGATGTGGAACATGCAAGTAGGCGGTTTTTTACCAGAAAGACCAACCTGAAACGCAGGCATGGATATCAGCTTGAAGAATCAGAAATTTTCAAAAGAAATTCAGCATAGAGATCTGGATAATTTTTTTTGACCCACCTTTTTAAATTAGCCGTCAACTTCTCCATTTCTGCTTTAGGATTAAGGGCCAGACTTGGGTCTTTAGAAATTTTTCCAACATCGAGCTGAACTGCTGATTGTTTTATAAAACCGAAATTTTTCCCATACGACTGGCGTGGATCAGTAATGCCCTTAGAGGTTCGGGATAACATTAGATCTCTCATTTGGATAAGAGCATCCACAGCTAAATCTTTTTTCCCCTCATTAAGAAGCTTAGAGATCCTGTCCCTTGTCAACTCAACTTTACGTTGCACAATAAAGGAAGTATTGTTCAAATCGACCAAATGAGTTTTTTTTCCATCTTTGATAAGAAGAGGTTTTATGAAGTGTTCCGTTTTATTGAAATGGGTATATATGACACCTGTTTCATCAGATAGATCTTGCCTTGCAAGCTGATAGCATTCTGCTGTTTCCAGTAGAAGTTTCTTCCATCTAGAAGCAGTGTTATGTCTTTTTTCATGAATTTTTCTGAAGATATTACCGTGCTTAGCCCATCGCTTTTTATTTATCCTCTGTTTTTTGAAAAACTTTATGACATATGCATCATCTGCACTCACAAAAGCAAAACACTGTCTTCCTTCTCCTAAGACATGATACTCTTGCGCAAAAACATTCTTATCTATGTTCTGCTCTTCTGCTCTTGCAACGATCTCTGAATGCAATGCGGTATTGAGGTTACCAGGAGAAAATCTACAGGAATTCGTGTAATATAAATAATCTAGACCCAACGCAGAAAATGAAAAAACGGACAAACCCAACATCCAATAAACCATCTTCTTCATACACAGGATCTCCCTTCAAAAACTCTCATCTCAACTCATATACATTATGGATAATTTTCTTAACGCTAGACACAAACCAAAAAAACACGCTTTTTTTTTATCCAAGCAGCTTTTGAAATAATCTCCTCTTGCTTGTGAAGAGCCCTTTATGTTACTGCAGCGACCTATCCAAGGATGAAAAATATATACCTAAATTCATATCTTAGGGGAAATTATTTTTAACACCCTGAAACGAAATCCATGCTCCAGCAGGACCTGCTCATCATTTTTCAACTCCTAAGCAGCTGCAATTTAGTGTTATACGAGCAATTTCTCATTTGATTTTCTTTTCACCGACTACGCCTTAAACGCTAAGTTCATTATTATAAAGTACTAATCACGTTAAAATACCCAAACTTTGCAAAGTTATTTACCATTTAGATTTTTTTTAATATTTATAATTTTATATCAATCTTAACACTAAATTAACAACATCAAGTTACAATTAAGTGTAAATACAGTTTTTTGGGGATGAGATAAAAACAATACCACCATAAGGTTATTACATGGGTATCATCTCCACAAGCTCCATAAGTTCACAGCAAACCCCCTCTATAAACATACAAGATAGCATTTTGTGTTATCTGCCTAAGACATTCAAAGATCAGATTAGGACTATCTTAACTTCATCAGATCAAATTAACTCAGTGGAAATGATCTGCGATTTCACAGCTTCTTGGATCCAAATTTTAGATGATGAGACTCAAGAGAAGATTTACACTTGTTTTAGTAATATTTGCAGGGCTTCTCAACCTGGAGACGCGAACTGGGGAAAAGATCACATTCAAGATCCTGATAAAATCAAAGGACTGTATAAAACTTTACGTTCTGTGTTCCCTGAAAAATCTAATATACTAATAAACAATCGGCTAATTTCATTTGTAAAAAGTGAAGCTGGAATACATCTGATTAAATATCTGGATCGTGAAAATTTAGCGAAATTATCCACTTGTTGCAGTGAGCTGTTTAGAGCTGTTCCTGACATGTACTTTAGAGGTGGGATCTGTATGTTAGAGCGTTATGTTCCTAAAGACAAGTCTTTACCAGCACCTTACGGACTTACCTTTCCTAAAACTATAAACGCTATTATAGATATTGCCGACGGGATTTTTTATTGTAATGATAGGCTGATTGCATATCACTATTTATGTGATTTTATTTCTTCCCATGGTACTAATATACTCAATCAATTTGTTGAATGTGATGTTTTTGATGAGAGCAAAAATCAAAGAAATTTAGATCTTTTAAGCAAACTAATCCCAAATTTTCGCAAATCTGGATTGGATCAGTGTTTCATAAGAAGTTTAAATAGTAGTGATTTAGATGCGTCCATAGTAATTTATGATGCTATTAGAAAATTTGATGTATACAAAAAGGCTGACCTTATTGGATTAGCAAAAAATCTTGGAAGATTATCTGATGTGCGCAACTATTTTACAGAGATCCAGGGCCTTATTCCAGAGGAAGCTGAAGATGCTGAATGTTATTTACGCCATATGGTTGATAGAAGCGAACATTTAGTAGGGTTGATGCTTAATGAAAACTTTGACGAAGTTATCGCCAAAATTAATGAGGGTGAAATTGTTTTAGACATGCACTTGAGTTTGTTCATACATCTAGCTGTAAGACTAAATGATCCGGCTTTTTTAGAAAAAGTTATCTCCTATTCCGATAAGCAAAGTTATTTTAGAGGCGAAGCAGTTATAAGTTTCATACAAAATGAAAATTTTGATGCTGCCTTCTCCCTGCTTGGTAATTTTAATACTATATCTGAAGACCATAGAGGTAGTGCTGTCATCTATGCTGCAAAGCATAACAACTTTAGATTCGTAGAATTTTTACTAGCTGATAACAATAGGATAGATGGTAGATCAGCTGGTTATGCCTTAAGTTTTTTTGCAGAACAATCCAGAATCGATTTGATCGAGCGTTTTATTAATGAATATCCAGGTATTTCAGGAGATGATAGAGCTAACGCAGCCTTATCGGCTGTTAAAAATAACTCCCTTGAACTGGCTGAGCTTTTGCTTTCCTCTCCACATCCTATTTCGGATCATATCGTAGAAACGATCACTCTCGATGTATCTATGAATTTAGCACATAATCTGAGAATGGAAGACTTCTCTAAAGTCACATGCGGTATTTCTATTCTTAAAAAAATAATCGTAAAAAATAGAAGATTTAAGCAAATGATTAAATCACGGTTGAACTATCAGTTTTCTGATCAAGTGCGATTAAGCAATATTGATATGGTTAAGTTGTTACTTTCTCTAGATGTAGAAATTCCTGAGTCTGTTTTGCGGTTGCTCAATGAAGGCCCAAGCGTAAGACTTTCTCAAGAAATGTATGATTTTTTGACTAGCGTAATCAATGCAGAAAAATGAGAAAATAATTCTCATTTTTTAGTGCTTTAGCTTAAGAGAGATTGATGCAGTATGATCTTGCTACCATTTAGTGGAGGCAAAGAACTCGTAAAAATTTAAAATAGGTAAACTTTTTAGGAGATTCACATGAGAAGAGTAAGAAAGTACGACAAAGAGTTCCGTATCAACGCAGTGAAACATTACGAAACAAGATTATGTTCTAAGTGTCTAGAAAAAGGTTGCAATATCCATCGTCGAACTCTGCGATCTAGAATTAAATCCAATAGACGTTTTAGTCCCTTTTTATAATAATTCATTCCAGACCCAAGTTCTTGGATTACTTCAAAACTCCATCCATGGGCAGCGCAATAAGACGAAAGAAGACTACCTTATCTTGTTAGATCTTCTTTTTGGTCGTGGCTAGAAACACGTGCATAAGCTATTGTAAGATCGGTTTCTTGAATCTTCAATCCTAAAAGTTTGTTCTTATCATAATATCGAGTCATGCCCTTTGTTTTTTTATGTGGAAGCAAGATCCCAGCAAGTTCCCAACGTCTTAATGTTTGGATGGAAACACCTAAAAATTCAGCTGCTTTTCCTACTTTTATAAATCTATTCATATGTAGATGTATTAATAGAGTTGTATAGATTTTATCAAACAGTTAAAAGCCCTACTTTAACATAAAGAGCGTCGCTTACTCGACGACTCATGAAATTAATAAGATTGGTTAGATTAGAGATTGAATCCTATATTTAGTGTAAAACCCTGAAGCATCAAGTTACCATCATATCCAATATAAAAAAGGTTATTTATATTTAATCACGCTTGTGCCTCCCAGCCAGCTATAACGTGAAACATTAAGGAGTCTTGACAAAACCATTGCATATACTCAAGTCCAAATCCAAATTTTAAACAGGTAGTTAATCTATCTAGATTCTGCGCTGTAAAAGATAAAAGCCTCATTAACGACG
>VGMB01000100.1 GCA_016866585.1 Chlamydiota bacterium | reverse complement strand
TCGAAGCATCTGTGATGATGGGAGCCTCTACATCTCAAATTATTAAAAAAGTTCTACTTAAAGAACCTCTCCCTTCCCTTATAAGTAATTTTTTTAATATGATGATAAATCTAGTGGGTTATAGCGCTATGGCCGGCCTAGTAGGAGGCGGCGGTCTTGGTAAGGTAGCTATACAATACGGCTATAACCATTTTAATATTTTCATAATGGTATCTACTGTAGTACTTCTAATTGTATTAGTAGAGGTTCTACAATACGTATCTACACTAATAACAAAAAAAATGATACAAAGACGGGGGCTACAGATACATGAGTAAGAAAATAATAACATCGATACTAGCTTTAGCAACTCTCTCATTTTCTTGTTCTGATAGCAAAGAATATCTCAATTCTATCAAGGTTGCAGCAACTCCCATTCCACAGGCTCAAATGTTGGAGTACATAAAGCCCGATCTTGCCAAGCAAGGGATCAATTTAAAAATTATCGTAATGGACGATTATAATTTACCAAATAGAGCTCTTGAGAATGGTGATGTGGATGCTAACTTTTTTCAGCATAAACCATTTTTAGAAAGACAAATATCTCAATTTCACTATCACATATGTTCACTTGCAAACATACACATAGAACCTATGGGCATTTACTCTAAAAAGATTACCTCTATAAAGGACCTACCTCATAATGCTATAGTTGCAATACCAAACGACCCTTCTAATGAAGCAAGAGCTTTGCTACTCTTACAAAAATCAGGAGTAATCTCTCTAAATCCCGAAAAAAAAGAGGATGTCACCACACTAGATGTTGTTTATAATCCCCAAAAAATCAAATTTCAAGAACTTGATGCTTCGATGCTTACAAGAGCTCTGCCAGATGTTACTCTAGCCGTTATACCAACAAACTTCGCCTTAGAGGCAAACATGGTTCCTAAGAGTGATGCATTAGAGATGGAATCTATAGACTCTCCTTACGTCAACGTGATCGCAGTTCGCTGTGAGAACCTCAACAACCCTAACCTAATAGCTCTAAAAAATGCGATGACATCTGAAGCGATGCACAATTTCATTTCAACAAATTTCAAAGGGGAACTACAACCAGCTTTTACCGTACAACCTAGTACAACAGACGCATCTCCTGGCAATTAAAAAATAATACTGGCATGACAAAACAGAGATTAGACAATCACATCTGTTTTGTCATAGTCTTTCATAAATAAAATATTAGACAGAATCCAAACTAACCGAGAAGTCAATAAGAATATCTTGAACTCTTTCTTGAAATTCCTCTGAGGCCTCAGGATAATGTTTAGCAAGCCAAACATTCATCTTTTCACTGATCCTTAAGATCTCACGAAGATAATTTACGGGTTCCTTAATGCTTTCATCTGAAACCACTTGACCTATGTCTATCTGAACAGGTTTTCCATCGACAAAACCGTAATTATTACTTACCCCACCATCTTTGTCTACGTACCCCATCTGGCATCTATACTTTATAAGTTCTATAACTGAAATTAAGGCATCTATACCAGCAGATCGGTTGTTGCTTTTGAATAAATTATGAACATAAGGATATACCATTTGCGCTCGTTTTTGTAGAACAAACGGCATCTTATTCAAAGACAGGTTATGCTCCTTACCTGTTTTATCTACAATAAGGACCTTGTCACTAGAGAAATTTGTAGGATTGAGATGAACAAACTCAAGAGCAGATTCTAATCGAAAATTTTCATATAAAGAGTAAAAACCATCATAGATCTCGTCTCTACGCCGCTCTCTCATTACTATTTTCCTAAATCGATATTTTTCCAGCCAAGGGAGGGGTAGATAGTTTAACCAATACTTAGGCTCTAACTTTTTTGTTTTGAAAAACTTCAAAACATGCTTTTGATCCTCAGATACATAGGCATAGCATTGCGCACCGCTATCTAAAAAATAAAATTTTTGGGAAAGCACTCCCTGAAGCTTTCTAAACTCGTCTCCATCAGCATACTTCGAACCATCCCCTTGTTTAAAAACAAAATTAACGCCTATTCTTTGAGGATCAAATCCAGATGGAGTAGAACAGATTTTAAAACCGACTCCAAATAAAATTAATGGCCATAGAGTTAAAAGAACAACTTTTAAAAGATTTTTGTGTTTTCTTTTCATATTGTAATTTATTAATGAGGAATTGATTGCCTTAGAAACTAAATTATGAGATCATCTAGGTTCAGTTTATTAAAAAATACTCCAAAAATGTTATCACGAACCATAACCAGTCTGCAACATCCGTTTGTAAAATATTGCGTAAAACTTAGGACAAGTAAATCTTTCAGGTTACAAGAAAAAAAGGCTGTCATCTTTGGAAGCAAGCTTATCGCAGAACTATCAAGATTCACGAAACTAAAAATTCTCCTCGAAACGGATCTACACTCAACAAACGCTTCTGCAGAAGAAACTTATATTATTACTGACGACATTATTAAAAAAATCTCGGGCATGCCATCTCCAGAGCCTGTAGCGGCAATCATCGATATTCCAAGCGAACAAGATCTTTCAAATTTAGATTTTATTGTTATTCTTGATAGAATTGCTGATCCTGGTAACTTGGGAACACTGCTTCGTTGCTCGATGGCTCTTGGTTGGGGTGGTGTTTTTCTATTAGACGGATGTTGCGATCCCTTTAATGATAAAGCTCTCAGAGCTGCCAAAGGAGCAACATTTAAAATGCCAATACAATCCGGTGATATTTCTATACTTAAAAAGATGTTATGCAAAAAAAACCATCAAGTATACGTGGCTGATATTGCTGGATCTGATTTCAGAAAAATAAATTTCGAAGGGCCTATAGCCTTAGTTCTTGGTAATGAATCACACGGACCCACTGATCTAATAAAAAGCGTATCAAAAGCCATTTCTATTCCTATGCATTTAGACATGGAATCTCTCAACGTAGCAACAGCTGGGGCTATTTTACTACAACATATTCGGAGCTTATAGTGACCAGAGAAAAGTATTTTGATTATGAAGAGGATTTCCATTCTAAATCAGACAGAAAAGCCTCACGTAAAGAAAGGAAAATCATCACAGACAAAGATCGCTCAAAGTACAAAAAAACAGATACAGATCAAAAAAAGAAAACGACTCCTCTAGACACACCAATGAGCGATGACTCAAAAAAAGGACAAGTCCTTTCTATTTCTCCTGAAGGCATCCTTGTCATGAATGATGGGAAGCAGTGGATATGCCAACTTAAAGGGGCTCTAAAGCAAGAAAAAAATAAAACCAAAAACCTTGTCGCAGTTGGAGACTTTGTAGCATTCATTCCAAAAGATGAGCAATCGGGAACAATTCATTTTATTCTTCCAAGAAAATCTATACTTTCTAGGGCGGACAATCTCTCTAGAAGAAAAGAACAACTTATTGCTGTAAATATTGACCAAGTATTTATTTCATGCTCTGTGGTAAACCCCTCCTTAAAACCGTATCTTGTTGATCGTTATATCATTGCAGCGCAAAAAGGCAATATGGAACCGATCATTGTCATTAATAAGACCGATTTACTCTCTTGTGAGGATATAGATCCTATCACGTTGGAAGTAGAAAAAGAAATTTACGCTGCATTTATAAAGTCCTACACATCAATTGGAATAAAAGTTATTTCTGTAAGCACGATGACAGGAGAGGGGATTGATAAATTAAAAGAATGCATGCGCAATAGAACATCTGTTTTTTCAGGCCAATCAGGAGTGGGCAAATCTTCCCTGATCAATGCAACTACTGGAAGCTCCTTAAGAACAGGTGAAATCGTTTCTAAAACCAATAAAGGGTCGCATACGACAACATCAACACACCTTGTTCCTTTGGAAGACGGTGGTTTTTGCGTAGACACTCCAGGAATAAAGAGCTTTGGAATATGGGATCTTCAAAAAGAGGAACTGACCGCATACTATCCTGAATTTGCCCCTTATTCAAGTTCTTGCAAATTCCCAAACTGTAGCCACATGAATGAACCGGAATGTGCGGTAATAAATGCTGTTGAGAACGGCGAAATTTCCGAGTTGAGATTTGGATCCTATTGTGCTTTAATGACCTCATTATCAGAAGAACATCGTCATCGTTAAGATAAGGGTTACTTATGTCATACATTAATGATATTCATGCCTTAGAGGTATTGGATTCTAGAGGAAATCCCACAATCAAAGTTACCGTTGAAACAGACTGTGGATGCATTGCCAGCGCAATTGTTCCATCAGGAGCTTCAACAGGAGAACATGAAGCATTAGAATTAAGAGACAACGACCAAAAAAGGTACTTTGGTAAAGGGGTATTAAAAGCTATAGAGAATGTAAATGGGCCTATAGCAAATCTCCTTGCTGGAGAAAATATATTCGATCAAGTATCTATCGACCAGCTCATGATAGAGGCTGATGGAACTGAAAATAAGTCTCAATTTGGAGCCAATGCTATTCTTGGAGCATCTCTTGCTGTAGCTAGGGCTGCCTCTGTAGCAGCGGAGCTTCCCCTATACAAGTACTTGGGAGGTACATTTGCTCATGTCTTGCCATGTCCCATGATGAATATAGTAAATGGTGGGGCTCACGCGGACAACTCTCTAGACTTTCAAGAATTCATGATCCGCCCTATAGGAGCTAAAACTTTCTCAGAAGCTATCCGCTCTGGAGCTGAAGTATTTCATACACTCAAAAAAATACTAAGCCAACAAGGACTATCCACATCCGTTGGCGATGAGGGCGGCTTTGCTCCTAATTTTGCATCTAATGAACAAGCGATAGAGTGTATACTACAAGCTATTGAAAAAGCAGGATACAAGCCTGGGATAGATTTCACTCTTGCTCTAGACTGCGCGGCATCAGAATTTTTTGATTCTAAGCAAGGGCTATATACAGAAACGAAAAAGCAAAAAAAGAATGTCCCCTTCAAACAAAGAACTATCATAGATCACGTTGATTACCTAGTAGATTTATGCAATAAATATCCCATAGATTCTATTGAAGATGGAATGGATCAAAATGACTGGGAAGGCTGGCAGCTTCTTACTAAAAAGCTAGGAAATAAGATACAATTAGTCGGAGATGACATATTTGTAACTAACACCAAATTCCTAAAAAAAGGGATCGAAAAACAGGTGGCAAACGCCATACTAATTAAGGTAAACCAAATAGGAACCCTTACTGAGACACTACAAGCCATAGAACTTGCTAAGCAAAATGGATATAAGTGTATTATATCTCACCGTTCGGGAGAAACAGAGGATACCACAATAGCCGACATCGCGGTAGCAACGACAGCTGGGCAAATCAAAACAGGCTCTCTCTCAAGAACAGACAGAGTAGCTAAATATAATAGATTATTACAGATAGAAGACGAGCTTGGGTATGCTGCTAAATATAGGCAATTTTATTAACGGCCCTCTTTATTTTCTCTATCTATATCTATAAGGAATTGATACACGTTAGGCTGACAGCACATAAGCCTAACGTGAGCATCTAACGGCCTAAGATGAAATTCCAAAGAATGCTCATATGCTTTTCCAACCATCTTCCCTACTTTTGGAATGATGTCTCCGTGACTTACAAATATGCGATAGGATTCACGAATATTTGGATTTAATTTCATCCACATAGTGTAAGTATCGGAAGATACACCTGGAGGAGAAAATGCCATGGATTGTGCTACATCAAGATTTTCATGTTCATATAGTATAGTATAGGTGCATAGGACACCTCCAAGGCTATACCCAAAAACTCTAGTTTTTTTGCCAGAGAGACTATGTCGCTTAAGCCAAGAGCTTATTTCATTTCTTGCATTTAAAAAGGCCTTTAGCCCTGGGCCTTGTATATCTAAATCACTAAATAACGATGCCCATCCTCTCTTTTTATGCAAAGACATATCGGTGCCTCTATAAAGTAGAATAGGAGCACCTATGCCTTTATGATCGACAAGACCAAAAGCAGGCATACCAAGCCACAAATCGAAAATTTTATCAATTTTATATTCGATGATATGGACTATACCTTGATCATCAACATAGGGAATATCTACAGTCATACCCTCTTGTAAATTTCTAAAGGCAATCACTTTAGAAAGAACCTCTGCAGTAGATATCTGTAAAAAAGTTTTATTTTTACAGAA